>JBAXCM010000004.1:0-29554 GCA_037141475.1 Verrucomicrobiota bacterium
AATATTCCGTGAGCCGCCTTCGGATCCACCCGCCCGTAATGCACCCGCCGCCCCGTCACCACCGACAATCCACCGCACAGCACCGTCTGCTTCCCATACACAGCCCCCTGCGCCTCATCCCAGTGCGCCTCACCAAATTTGCTAGTGCATAGGTGCGGGGCCACCTGCTCAACCCATTCCGGCTCGATGCGCGCCACCCGCCGGGCCCACAAGCGAGAGGTTTCCACCAACTCCATCCCTAACACCCATTCCCAGCGCTTGCCCGCTCCAAACAAGCCCGACCCCGGAAAAATGGCGAAAAATCCGCCTGCCGCGCTGCGGTACGTCTTGTTCTCCCTGTCCCACAGCCCGAACTGCCGAGGCACCCCGGCCAGCAATGCACGGTGAATGTTTGCATACGGTGCCCATGAGCCCGTCTCCTTGGCCAGCTTGCCAATATGGATCCGCCACTCGTTCTCTAGCAAATCCGCAAGTTCGTCATGCACATTCGCCCATTCCATCACCCGTCGTGCATTGAGAAACGCAGGCCCGGCAAACTTGCGCAACGCGTTGCGCTGCCACCCGCCGCGGCTGTCTCGGAACTTCGACACATCCTTCCACAGCCGCAATATCCCCATGAAATCACTATCGATGTCTTTCCACCGCTCGTGCGCCGTGTCCGCCTCCCGCTGCTTCTCCGCAGGGCGTTCCTTCGGGTCGTTAGACTCCAGAATCGCCACTATCGGCAACACCTCCGCCAAACAATTCTCCTTGCGCGCCTCTAACAACATTCGGCCGAGCCGCGGGTCAACTGGCAACCTCGCCATCTGCCGCCCGTAATCCGTTAGCTCCCGTGTCTTGTCCAGCGCCCCCACCTCGCGCAGCGTCCGGTAGCCCTCAGCCACCGACTTCGGGTTGGGCGGATCGAGAAATGGAAACTCTTCGATGTCCGGCAAGTTCAACGATTTCATCCGCAATATCACCCCGGCCAGCGAACTTCGCCTAATCTCCGGATCGGTGAACTCCGGTCGTTCCAACATCTCGCTCTCCTCGCACAACCTCACACAAATCCCGTCCCGCACCCGGCCGCAACGGCCCTTGCGCTGGCGGGCACTCGCTTGGCTCACCGGCTCGACCTGAAGGCGCTGCACCCCACGTCCGGGGCTCCAGCGGCTCACCCGTGCTACCCCGGAGTCCACCACGCAGGCGATCCGTGGAATTGTCAGTGACGTCTCTGCCACGTTGGTCGCCAGAATCAATCGTCGTTTCTGGCCTGGCTGAAACACCCGCTGTTGGTCGCCGAGTCCCAGCCGTGCAAACAGCGGCAGCACCTCTGTACCCCGATAGCGCCGCCCGTCCAGCACCTCCGCACACTCGCGGATTTCCCGCTCGCCCGGCAAAAACACCAGCACATCCCCATTGGGCTCCAATTCTCCCAGCCAGTCCACCGCCCGCGCCACCTGCTGCGACAGGTCCTCGTCCTCCATCGGCGGCAAGAAGAATTCCGCCACCGGAAACAACCGTCCCGGTGCTTCAATCACGGGCGCCGGCACTCCGTTAACACTGAAAAATTCCGCAAACGCCCCCGCGTCCATCGTCGCCGAAGAAATCACCAATTTCAGGTCTTTGCGAACCACCAACAGTCGCTTTAAATATCCGATTAAAAAGTCTATATTAAGCGATCGCTCATGCGCTTCATCGAGGATTAGCGCTTGATACTGCTTAAGATTTCGGTCGCCCTGGGTTTCTGCGAGGAGGATTCCGTCGGTCATGAACTTGATCCTAGTGTCGCGGCACAGGCGTTCTTCGAAGCGCACTTGGTAACCGACAAAGCTACCCAGCGGGAGCGTCAATTCCTCTGCGACCCGCCGAGCCACGCTTGCCGCGGCGATGCGCCGGGGCTGGGTACAGCCGACGCGTCCGCCGTGCTCGCCGAGGACTTCCGCGACCATTTTTGGGAGCTGGGTGGTTTTTCCCGATCCGGTTTCGCTGACGACCACGACCACCTGATGGGCCGAGACGGCGTCAAGGATCTGCTGGCGGTGTTCCACCACCGGCAGGTCCTTTGGGTAATTCCAACGCATCCAATCTTCCACCATCGCGCCCCGCAAGTAACCCGCATGCGCCATTCCCACAAGCCCGGATAAGATGGATGTGATGGGAGGTCAGTGGATGAGCCCCTGCAGGGCACGACAGCCTGCGTTTTAAGGAGTCTGAAGAGATTCACCCCTCCTAAATCGGCAATCAGAAGAAAGAATCACGGGGCCGCAGCCATCCGACTCACGCACCAAGACTTTGCTGTTAGGGGTCTTCAGCCGAGGTGGCGGCGTTGAGGGTTACATGGATGTGGACGATTGTCGGCTCTGCCTAGCAGGCGACCTTGTTCAGGCGGCCAGCCTTGTCATACTGTTAGGGTGGTTCCGAGTTCTGAAACAAAACCGGGGCCGCCGATTGGCATCAGCGACCCCGGGAATGTTCGATCAATTGAGGTCCCCGGTTTCCCGTGATGCGCGTGAGGCGCTGGGATTGGGAGGCCGGGAATTGCGTTACTGTTGCGTGACCTGGAGGCGCACAAACAACGGACCGGTTCCTGCCAGTGAGGACGGCAGAGTCACCTCCACTTTGTCCACCCCGGCTCCGAAGCCATCGGTCGTGGTGACGATGCTAACATCGTTAACCGTGTCCTGCGCCACCGTCCAGGAACTCAGGTTGCTGCTGTACTCGGCGCTAATGATCAGTCCGGAATCGCTGGCAGCCACGGCGGTTCGGCGGAAGGTGAACACCACGTTGCTGCCGCTCCGGGCAAGTGTCGGCAGTAGGGCACTCGAGTTGGAATCCGGGTTGGCAGGGTTGGGTTGACCACCCACCACAAACTCGATGCCATTGCTCAGGCCGTCATGGTCTGGGTCGGCATTGAAGGCGGCATCGGCACCACTGAGGCTATTGGCGCTGGCCCAGTCGCTGAAGGGAGTGGGCACACCGTTGACGACAAGAGTGACGTCCTTGGACACGGGATTGTAGCTATCGGTGTCGCTGGGGGTGAAATCCACATGCAGGGTTTGGCTGCCAACACTGAGTAGCGCACCAGCGGCGGGTGTGTATGTCAGGGTTCCATAAGCCGAGCTACCCGCGTTCAGTTGGGTGGCGCTCAGGGCCGTGCCTTCGTTGATCGCAGCGGGATCGCCCCAAGTGATCACAGGGGTTACCTTGCCCAGTGTGAGCGTGCCAGTGCTGGCAAAATGCGTGTCATCGACCACATTGGGTGCCGTGGACGCCGCAGACGAGCCGTAGGTCCCGTTTGCCTGAGGCGAGCCTTCAACGGAGAGAGCACCGATTCTCATGGTGCCACCGTAATCCAAGTTGAGTTGCGCCGAGTTACTGACAAGCAGGTCGGTGGTGCGGAGTTCGGCCATGGAAGCGGTGCCCATGAAGTTCACGTTGTCATAGGTCCCGCTCGCTGAGCCCACCGCACCAGTGGTGGCGGTTAGGTCCAGACCCAGATAGGTCGTTCCTCCCCATGGATGCGACGAGTAATCCACTTGCTGGGACTGGGTGTAGCTGGTGCCATTGCTGCTGAACGAGGTCGTCACAACATTGCCGATCTTGGTCACTCTCAGCCACGGGCTCCCACCTGTGTTTGGGCCTGCCGTCGTGATTGCGCCGTTGAGCGTCGTTGCCGACAGTCCGGTCCAAATCCCGGCGGAGTCACCCACATGGGCTGAGAGATTGTCGCGGGCCATCAGTCCGACCGAAGCATTCGTGGTGCCGGTGACGTGGGCGATGATGTCAAAATCACCGGATGGCACTTGCATGTAATGGAACACGTGGTTGTCGATGCCGTAGAAATTGGCGATGTCGGCAGCCGCGCCGCCGTGCAGTGCCCAGGCACCGTTGCCGCTGAAGGTTGCCGTGCCGGCAACCGAGGCAACGCCGGGAGCAGCGATGCCGGTGGCAACGTCCAGACCCGTGTTGGCAAATGCGAGATTGCCGCCCGTTAGGGTGACCACGCGGTGGTTGCTGACGTCCGGGACGATCACGTTGGCACCGCTGAGGGCAAACGACAGAGTGCCACCCAAGGTGAGCCTAACCCCGCCAATTGTGGCTTGGTTGGTCACAGCGAGCGAATGAGTGGCGGCCTCCAGCACGCCTGAGCTGCCTACCAGCGTGCCAACCTCGACGTTGGCCCCGGTGATGTGCACCGTGCCGCCAGTGATATTGAGCGTGGTGACTACCGAGCCATCCCCAAGGTTGACGGTGCCGCCGGCTGGAACATTGAGCGTGGCGATGGTACCGCTGGCGTTGCTGACGTTGAGGGTGCCGCCACTGACGGTGGTCGGACCGCTGGGAATCGCGGCTGCCAAAGTGAGCGAACCGCTGCCTACTTTGGTCAGGCTTCCGTCGCCAGTGATGGCCGTGGCAAAGGTCACGTCGTTGCCGTTGGTGTCAATTTTGGCGACCCCAGGGCTGGCGACTGTGGCGAGTTTGCCAGAGACGTCGGTGGAGGAAGCTCCGCTACCGGCGGGATACTGGAGCGTGCCGCCACCGAATGTGACGTTGCTGCCGAGACTGCCGAGGGCGGCGATTTCGAGGGTGCCGGCGTTGATCAGTGTGCCGCCGCTGTAGGTGTTGCTGGTATCACTGAGGAAGAGCGTGCCACTGCCGTCCTTGGTCAGGCCATTGCTGCCGCTTACCAGGGCACTGATGGTGGCAGTGCCAGTGTTCACGGTGATGGTGTTTGCGGCTGCATTGGCGCCGGTAAGACTGAGCTTGGGTGTGGAGGAGCCCGGCGCAAGCGTGTACCCGTCAACGCCGAATTGAAGCCCGGCTGCGGCCGAAGCGGTTCCATTGATGGTCACCGTTCCTGCGCTGCCGGAAAACACCAGATTGGCGGTGGGCGATTGGCCCAGTGTGCCTTGGACGTTGGGCACGCCAGCCCAATCAAGCGTCGTGGCATCCCAGTTGCCGCTGCCGCCACCGCTGGCACCCGCCCCCCAATAGTTGCCGTAACTTACTGCCACCACGCCAATTGCATCGTTGAACTCGGTTCCGACGCGCAGCTCATCGACGTTGAAACGGCCGCCACCCAGCGAGAGCACTGTGAATGTGGACGGATCAAACGTGGCACTGGTGCTCACCGCTGCCGCATTGAAAGCAGCTTCGGTTAGAGCCGTGCCATCGTTGAAGGTGGCTTCCTGGATTGTGGTGGGGGTGGTGGCGTCGCCCCAAGTAATTTTGGCGATACTGATTTGGGGCGCGCCAGTCGTATTCCAGGTTGCGCCCGCAGTGCCGGTCAATGCACCCGCAGCGTTGCCATCCCAGAAGGCCGCCCGGAACTTCTTACCACTATCAACACCGATGCCAATGGCCGATCCGCCATACGAGGTCCAGCCGCGATTATCCGTATCCGTCGTGTACAAGGTGCCCTTGCCGATGGCAAAACTGCCGCCGGTTCCGTTGCCATTGGCCTTGAAATTGCTCGCTTCCACGTAGCTCATCCAAGTCACCGCGCCGAGGGTGAAGCTGGCGGTCACCGCTGGGTCCAAGGGGCGTTGGGCCATTTCGTGGTCCGGGTTGTTGCCGTTATAGCCGCTGCTGCTATTGCCTGCGGGGGCGGGACTGCCGACAAATTTGCCGGTTTGTGGCACCGATGTGACGGTTCCGTTCCACAACGTATGCATCGTGCCGTCACAAATGGCAAAGCCAGTTGGCGAACCTGAGGGATAAGTATTGCTATTGATTGCCTGCCAAGCCGACCCCGCAGCGAAGCCGATGCCACCGTTCTGGCCGTTGAGAGTCGTCCCTAGGCCGGAGGTGAAGTCGAATGGCTCATAGACTTGAATGGCCGCTTGGGCGGTGAAGCTGAGCCCACCCAGGCCGAGGACGAGGGTGGCGAGACGAGCGGAACGCCGCCAAGGCGCTGCGGCGGCCAGAGCGGCAAGCCGCGTGGCGCGGGGTAGGCAACGATGGATTTGCTGGTTTGTGGGTTGCATGGATTTCTACTAGGGTTGGTATTTTTTGTATTTTGGATTTGGATTTGCCGCCGTGCCGTGGGTTCGGCTGGGTAGGCGGCATGCCTCGCTGTTGTCGTAACCGGCCAAGGCGCTGCACAGGTGGCAATTGAGCAAAATCCGCAGGGATGTCAAACAGTAAATGCGAGAGCGTCTCAATAAATGCCGGAACAAATTTCTTGGCATCGGGTGACGGATGGGCTTTGCTGGCGGCACGCAAGTTTTTGTGCTTGCAGGTTACGACGTCTCAACCCAAAGCCATCCCATCCCATGCGCTCCTTCCTATTTCTCCTTGCCACAGCCGCCCTGAGTGCGGCAGAAGCCCCACCCGCAGGATTCACAGCCCTGTTCAACGGCACCGATCTAACGGGTTGGCGCGGCGGGGATACCTCTGACCACCGGCGCTTGCTGGCGATGCCCGAGGAGCAACGGGCCGAACTGCTCAAGAACTGGACGGCAGATATGCGCCAGCACTGGAAGGTGGTTGACGGTGAGCTCATCAACGATGGTGACGGGAAGTACGCCACGACCGACAAGGATTACGGTGATTTTGAATTGCTGGTGGAATACAACATGGCCCCGATGGGTGACTCTGGGATCTATCTGCGCAACGTCCCACAGGTCCAAATCTGGGACCACAACAACGAGAAGGAATGGAAAAATGGGGCTCAGAAAGGCAGCGGTGGTCTCTGGAACAACAGTCCCGGCGCACCCGGCAAGGACCCGCTGGTGCTTGCCGACAAGCCCGCCGGTGAGTGGAACACCCTGCGCGTGGTGATGGTCGGCGCACGCGTCAGCGTCTGGCTCAATGGCCAGCTAACCGTTGATCATGCGATTCTCGAAAACTATTATGACCGCAAGGTTTCGATTCCCAGCAAGGGCCCGCTGTGCCTGCAAACCCACGGTGCGCCGATCAAGTGGCGCCATCTATATATCCGTGAAATCTCCGGCACCGAGGCTAACCAACTGCTAGAGTCCAAAACCACCCAAGGTTTCAAGTCCATCTTCAATGGCAAGGATTTTGACGGCTGGGCCGGCGATGTCGATAACTACGCCGTCGTCGATGGTGCCATCCGCTGTCGCCCCCAAAAGGGTGGCAATGTCTATCATAAAGACGATCTGACCGACTTTGTGGCTCGCGTCGAATTCAAGTTGCCACCCGGCGGCAACAACGGCCTGTGCATTCGCTACCCGGGCAGCGGCGATACCGCTTACGTCGGAATGTGCGAATCCCAAGTGTTGGATGATAATTACGAGGCAGCGACAAACAGCAAAATCGACCCCCGGCAGGCGCACGGATCGGCGTACGGAATGGTGGCGGCGCAGCGCGGGTATCAGCGGCCGATTGGTGAATGGAACTTCGAAGAGGTGACCGTCGTCGGCCCGACCATCAAGGTGGAACTCAACGGCTTTGTGATCCTCGACGCCGACCTGAGCAAGGTGGATATGGCCACGGTGATGGCCAATAGCGCCCACCCTGGCAAAGATCGCACTCATGGGTTCTTCGGCTTCGCCGGCCACAACGACCCGGTCGAATTCCGCGCCATCTCCATCCGCAACGTCGAAGCTAAAAAGTAGGCGATTGGCATATTTTCAACCAGACACGTCCTGGTTGAAAAACACCTTGATAAATTTCATCCCCTTGGCGTCATCGAAGCCGCGTTCGATGAGCGCGTCGGGTTTGCCAACCAGAGTCGGCTTGAGATGGATTTCCACGCCGGTGTCTAGTTTGATGACGGCGCTGACTTTCTTTTTTGCCTTGGTGACATCTCTTTTGGAGATATCAAACGAGTCATCGAAGCGTTGGCCCTGGTCCTTCTCGATCTGGGCGCGGTGAGCGGCAAACTTGGCGGCAGCAGCCGGGGTTTTGAGCACCTGTTCCTCAAACTCCTGTAGGCTGAATTTCTCGTTACCCTCAAAATAGCCAAGCGCGTCGCGGGCAGCGCTGCACGCCTCCCACGGCGGGGCATCCGCATCGCGAGGGAGTTCCTTGGCCTGTTGCCCGACAAAGGCCACCGCCATGTCAGCGTATTTATTCGTTAGAAACGGACTATCGGTGATGGGCACCACACCCAGGAAATCCCTGACCCAAAACCGCGACTCTGTTCCTGAGCGATCAAACGTCAGAACATGATAGCCCTTGTTCGGTTGGTAATTTAGGATGAGGCAGCCCTTATCGAGCTTGTCCGGGTTAATGCCATGTTCGGCAGACAGCCGCAGATCGCCGTCGCGGGTGGAGATACTGAGGAAGGGCACCACGGTTTCGGACTTCAAAATGCACAGACCTTGGCAGAGATCGCCATTGACCTCGATGTCCTGGATGAGGCAAACGCACAGGTCGCCGGGCTTGATGTTCGGATGATTGGATTTTGCGTAGAGGCGCTTCGCGATGTCCCGGCCAGTTTCCAGCAAGCGGTCGGGCTCGGCAAAAACAGCCGTGGCAAGGGCATGCATCTCGTGTTGATCAAGCGCCGCATGGTGGCTGAACCGGTGGCCGCCGAGGTTTTTGAAGGGTTTGAGGAAAATCGCGCAGAGTGATTCCTGATCATCCTCGGTGATGGCACAAACTTCCCTGGACGTTTGCAGGGGCTCGTCTCGTTGCGGATGGCCCACCTTGGCTAGCACGAGGCCGGTGGTTGTTGCGGAGCTAATTCGAATCTTCACTGACATGGGACACGCAATCTGGACGGCAAACGAAATCAGGGAAGCTCAAACTGGAGAAATGTGAAAAGTAGAGAAACGTGATGCTGACTTCTGCGGGCTAAGGCAGCGCTGCCAGCTTCTCAATGGTGATCCGGCCGTGGGAATCCGGGCCCCAATCCGTGCTTACTGTGGCACGCAGGGTGAGTGGTGCGTTAGAAAATTGCGCCAGCTCCAATTGATAGACATGATCCTGGTTGCTGGCCCCCGACCACCCGAAATGTTTATCACTGGCGAGCACCTTGCCCTCCTGAATAATCTCCACCGCATGAATCTGATAGCGGCTTTTCCCGTGTTCATATTGAAAGGTGATGGCGTAGCGTCCGGCCCCCTTGACGCCTGCCTCCAACTTCCAATCGACGACTTTCGGGGTGTCCGAGGTCTCTGCAGGTGACCAATGCCCAATCACTCGGCCCGCACCCACAAGCGGCTTGTAATGAACACCCAGTGCGGCCAAACGTGGCAAATGAGCACGCAAGCGCTCTTCAAATTCACTGAAATTGCGTTTGACCGGGGATGACCAGACGACCTCCGCCAAGGCAACTGCTCGCGGATACACAAGGGCGTCGATCTGGTCTTCCGTCGGATGGTTGTCCGTCCACATCTGTGCCTGGGCCCCCAGCACATGCGCACCTTGAGTTGCAGATAGCTCGTTAGGCACCGGCTCAAAGCTGTAAACTTTTTCAACTGGCGTATTGGGGTAATCAAAATACGTCCATTCGGTTGGGGCCATCACCACGTCATGACCGGCTTTGGCGGCTGCGATGCCTCCTCCCATGCCGCGCCAGGACATGACCGTGGCATTTGGAGCCAAGCCGCCTTCCAGGATTTCATCCCAGCCGATGAGGCGGCGTCCCTTGGATTGCAGGAACTTTTCGATGCGCCTGATGAAGTAACTCTGCAGCTCCTCTCCATTCTTGAGATGCTGCTCAGTCATCCTCGCCTGGCACAACGGACAACGAAGCCACCGCCCCTTGGGGCACTCGTCGCCACCAATATGAATATATGGACCGGGAAAAACATCTGATATCTGCCCGAGAACCTCCTCGAGGAACGCATACGTTTTCTCATTGCCGAGACAAAACTCCCACGGCCGCTCCACTTTGCCATCCTTGTCAGCCCGGGACAATGGACAATCGAATTCCGGATATGCTAACAAAGCTGGCGGTTCATGGCCGGGCATATCGATCTCCGGAACTACGGTGATATGCCTTGCCGCAGCATAGCGAAGCACCTCGCGAACCTCCTCCTGAGTGTAATGCCCGGGTTTGACTCCCGGCCCGCGAGTGGCCGCATCCAACAGCTTGGGACGCCCCTTGATCTCGATGGACCAGGTGCCCAAGTCCGTCAGGTGCCAGTGGAAAATGTTAAATTTATGGAGGGCCATCAGATCGATGAAGCGCTCGACAAACGCCAATTTCTGGAAGTCGTGGCCGGAATCGAGCATGAGACCGCGCCAAGCAAAGCGGGGCATATCCTCGATGGTCACGCAGGGGACAGACCAAGTCACATCTTTAACGGGTTCGGAGGCGAAGATCCGGGGGGGTAGCAATTGCCGCAGGGTTTGGACGCCATAGAAAACTCCCGCTTGAGCGGCTCCAACAATACGAATCCCGTCCGGCGTCACGGACAATCGGTACCCTTCCTTACCCAGTTGCTTCAATCCCTCGTCTTGCGTCAGACGAATGGTCGCTTTGGCATCATTCGGCAACCCGGGAACCGATTCCATGGCTGTACCCATGGCCGGTTTGAGACTGTCCACCAGTTGCCTAGCAGTTTCAGCGCTCGCTTCGTCAAAGGTGACCCGAGTACCAGCGGTGAGGGTGAACGTGCCTTCAGCAACCTCCATCTTCGTCGGCAAAGGCAGAATCGCCGGGGTCACGATTTCGGCCGCCACAAGGGACCATCCGATGGTTCCAATTGCCGCAGCGACACACAACTTAGAAATTATCGGGAGAGCACTCATCATGGATGGATGGATGGATGGATGGATGGGTTCAGTTTTCATCATAGGATTCATTCAAATTCAACGCACAGCACCGAACCAAGCCCGTTGATTGGCATTTCAGGCGGCGTCACCGAAACCCTGCCAGTGGTTGAGAGGAGATCATTTTCCAAAGGCTTGTCCGGCTGCTTCCAGTTGGTATCGTCGGGTTCCAGTCCGCAGCTGAGGTGGGCAAAAGCGTTCATACAATATTTGGAACAGCGGGAGGATGCAGCTTTCCCATGGCCATGTCCATCGATTTTCCACAATCTTTTCCCATGTGCCACGAGACGGTGGCGTCCCCCCCAAAGACCGTGCGTGCTGAGTCTCGCAGCGCGTGCCATGTGGCAGCACATCCTTGGAGAATAAACCGGGCTAGGCGCACACTGAATTCACTTTTGAATCGCCAATGAAGTGCCTTCTAGCAGCGGGTCAGTGACCGCCGATCGCCAATGAGATGCCTCCTCGTTTCAACGCTCACAGCGCCACACCTATCTGCCATCCTCTCCCGATGAATTTTCACTAAGATCTGAAAGAAGCGACGCATCTCCGGACGTTAACAGCCGGGCGCAGCCCCGACCTCAATCATTCCTAGGAAATACACCGATGAATCACAATTTCCATAGAACATGCAGTCTTGCCGCGATGCTGCTGGCACAGACGGCACTGGGCCAATTTGCAACGCCTGCCAGGCAAGTGCTGTGGTATGACACACCGGCCGGAAATTGGGAGGCGGAGGCACTGCCCATCGGGAACGGACGGCTGGGCGCAATGATCTTCGGCGCGGCCGACAAGGAGACGATTCAAATCAACGAGGACAGCCTATGGTTAGGCGACGAGAAAGACACGGGCATGTACCAGAATTTGGGCGAGTTCGAGGTGGCTCTGCCGCGGCCAAAACCAGCTGAAAACTACCGGCGAGAACTGGATATTGGCCGGGCGATGCACACGGTTACCTATACCAGCGACGGAGTGGTTTTCCGCCGCGAAGCGTTTGCCAGCTTTCCCGACCAAGTCATGGTGTTTCGCTTCACCGCAGACAAGCCGGGCAGCCACAGCGGCTCACTCACCTTCAAGGATGGACACGACGCCAAGCCCTCCATCGTATCTAACGCGATAACAACTTCTGGTCACTTAAAGAACGGCCTGCAATATGAATCGCAGATCCGGGTCATCGCCGACGGCGGCACACTAAGCGCCACGCCATCGGGCATCACGTTCCAGAACGTCACCACGCTGACCATCCTTGTGGGCGCAGCGACAGACTACCTCAACCAGCGCAGCAAAGGCTGGCGGACCGGTGAAGCGCCACACCGCTTGGTGACGGAGCAGCTCGATAAAGCAGGCAAACGTCCGTACGACGTGCTTTTAGCGAATCAGCTCAAGGACTATCAGACGCTGTTCAATCGTGTGGCGCTGGACACCGGCAAGAGCGATGCCACCGTCGCCGCGCTGCCGACATCCAAGCGATTGGCCGCCTACAAGCAAGCCAACGCCAAAGATCCGGAATTGGAAGTGCTGCTCTACCAACAGGCCCGATATCTGATGATCAGTTCATCGCGTGACCGCTTGCCCGCCAACTTGCAAGGCTTGTGGAATAACAACAACAATCCCCCCTGGCGCTGCGACTATCACACCGACGTCAATGTGCAAATGAATTACTGGTTTGTCGATCAGGCGAATCTATCAGAATGCTTCCACCCGCTGGCTGAGTGGTTGTTTTCCGTGATCCCAGTGCGCCGTGACGATACCCAAAAGGAATTCGGCAGCAAGCGAGGCTGGATGACGCGCTCCGAAAATGGAGTCTTCGGCGGGGCTTCCTATCTTTGGGTTCCTGGCGACGCCGCTTGGGTGGCGCAAAACATCTGGGACCACTATGCATTCACTCTGGACAAGGAATACCTCAAGACAAGGGCCTATCCGATCATCAAGGAGTTATGTGAATTCTGGGAGGACGCCCTCAAAGAAGGGCCGGGCGGCAAACTCATCAGCCCCGAGAGTGTATCTCCCGAGCATGGCCCAAAAGCACTGGGTAACTCGTATGAGCAGCAACTCGTCTATGATCTCTTCACCAACTACATCGAGGCCTCCAATGCCCTCAATGTGGATGCGTCATACCGCGAGAAAATCACAGCGCTTCGCGACCGATTGCTAGGCCCGCAAATCGGCAAGTGGGGCCAACTTCAGGAATGGATGGCCGACCTTGACGACCCGAAGGAGGACCACCGGCATCTTTCTCACCTCATCGCGGTTCATCCCGGCCGCCAAATCTCACCCCTGACAACGCCCAAACTCGCCGAGGCAGCCAAAGTCTCAATGAACGCACGCGGCGATGAAGCCAATGGCTGGAGCCGGGCATGGAAAATCTCGATTTGGGCTCGCCTCCACGATGGCAATCGCAGCTATAAAATCCTCAACGGCATGGTCAGGGGCCAGTTCACACAAAATCTCTTCGATCAATGCCCGCCCTTCCAAATCGATGGCAACTTCGGCTATGCCGCGGGTGTGGGCGAAATGCTCGTCCAGTCACACATGGGATGCATCCACCTGCTTCCAGCTTTGCCCGACGCATGGCCCACCGGTTCCGCCAAAGGACTGCGTGTCCGCGGTGGCTTCGAGGTGGATATGGCGTGGGCAGACGGAAAGCTGACATCTGCGACAATTCACAGTCTAACTGGAGAAACCTGTCAAGTTCGCCACGGTGGAAAAGCCGTCGAATTATCCATGAAACCAGGGGCCGTGATCCACCTCGGCAGCGATCTATCACACTGATTTGGAATATTGAAAATACCATGAAAAACAACCTACCCATCCGAGCATTCGTATATCTTTCCATGCTGGCGTCGGCATCGGCCCAATATCAGGGGTGGCAACACTCGGGTTCACTTCACATACTAACAACAAAAGAAGGGGCGAACCTACCTGCATCGGCCACCGAGGCGAACTTCCCGGTGTTGGTGCGTTTGAACAAGGACTGGTTCGACTTCGGCCAAGCAAAAGCCAACGGCGATGACCTTCGATTCGCGAGTGCCGATGGCACGCCTCTGGCCTACCAGATTGATGATTGGGACGTTGGTACCGGCAAGGCGAGCGTGTGGGTGCGAATTCCGTTGATCAAAGGCGATGCGCGCCAGGAGATCAAGATGTATTGGGGCAAGACTGATGCCGCAGGGGAATCCAAGGGGCAAGCGGTATTCAATGAGTCCAATGGCTATCTCAGCGTATGGCACATGAATGACGCGGTCAAGGATGAGGTTGGCACGGTTGAATCGAAGGATACAGGCACCACCGCTTCTTCAGGCATCATCGGAAAAAGCCGACACTTCGAGACAGGCAAGGGCATTTGTGGGGGTGAAACGATTACGGCCTATCCGACCGGTTCCAGCCCGCACACGTCAGAAATGTGGTTCAAGGCAGAACAGGCAAATGCCTCACTGTTGGGCTGGGGGAACGATCATCCGCAAGGCAAAGTGATCATGCAATTGTTCAGTCCGCCGCATATCAGGGTCGAGTGCTGGTTTTCTGGTGCGGACGCACGCGGTGAAAGCACGTTGCCCTTATCCCAATGGGTTCACGTCGTTCATTCCTTTAAGAACGGTGATTCACGGATCTACGTCAACGGTGTCCTTGACGGAGTTTCGACATCCACCAGCGCCCCGCTGGCAATCAAGAGCCCTAGCCGGATCTATATCGGCGGATGGTACAACAACTACAAATTTGTGGGTGACATTGACGAGGTTCGGTTATCAAAGGTCACCCGTTCAGCCGACTGGGTGAAGATGGAGTACGAGAACCAGAAGCCGCTGCAGACGCTGGTGGGGCCTCTGGTGCAGGCGGGTTCTGCATTCTCTGTCTCGGCGGATGAAATTACTTTGCTAGAAGGCAAGAGTGCCACGGTGAAAGCCACGGCTGGAGGCGCGCAGAAAATTTACTGGGTGATCAAGAGAGATGGGTTGGAAACCATCGCTGATGTCGACGATCACACATATACGCTGAATGCCGGGCGGGTGAAAGGTGACCAGTCATTCATCCTGCAGTGGCGGGCTGTGTATGCCAACGAAGTAAAAACCAAGGACATACCTGTGACGATCAAGGAAGCGATACCAGAACCCGTGTTCTCCCTGAAAGCACCCTCAAATTGGAATGGCCGGGACACCATAGAAGTGGTGCCCGAAATTCGCAATCTCGACGCGATGACCGCCAAGGGTGCCGGCAAATTGCATTGTGAATGGAGCGTTTCCGGCGGAGCGGTTAGCAAAGAAGTGACACCTGTAAAATTGACCCTCAAGCGTTCCCAATACACCGGGCCGATCACCGTCAAGGCGGCGATCGACAATGGCGGCACAGCCACGGTTGTTACGGCCACAATTCAGGTAACTGAACCAAAGAATGATCCATGGGTGCAGCGGATAGCCGCGAAGGACGAAAAGCCTGAAGAGGGCCAGTTCTATGCCCGCGATGACAACAATGAAGGCACGCTTTTTTACAACGGCACATTGGAAAAGCCGGCCGACGTCGTGTTCTTGAAAGTCTATGCTGACGACAAACTCATCAAGACGGAATCGGCAAAACCGGCCGCGGACAGATCCTACTCTCTAGCTACAATGCTCAAGGCAGGTCTGATCAAGTACAAGGTGGAATTCGGAACAAAGACCGGCACCACCGAGAAATTGCTTCAAACCGTGAGCAACCTCGTGTGCGGCGACGCCTATCTCATCGAAGGTCAATCCAACGCCCTGGCAACGGATACGGGCGACAAATCCCCGGCGGAATCCCATGAATGGATTCGCAGTTACGGCGGCCCGACAGGATGGGATGATGCTACAAACTGGGTTCATGATCAATTCGACAAAATCAAGGATACCACTGGCCAAAGACCTAATCTGTGGTGCAACGCAGTTTGGAAAAGACAAAAAGACGAGAAGGCCGAACTGGGATGGTGGGGCATGGATCTAGCCAAAAAACTGCTAGCAAGCCAGAAGGTCCCAATCTGCATCATCCAGGCTGCCGCCGGCGGCACCCGAATCGACCAGCACCAACCATCGCCGACCAACCACACGTCCCTCGCCACGATCTACGGACGGATGCTGTGGCGCGTGCAACAGGCAAGACTGACCCATGGCATCCGAGCGGTTTTGTGGCATCAAGGTGAAGCCGACCAAGGATCTGATGGCCCGGACAACGGATATGGCTCTACACTCTATCAGCAGTACTTCATGGATATGTCGGCCGCATGGAAACAGGACATGCCAAACATCCGGCACTACTATGTATTCCAGATCTGGCCCAATGGATGCAGCCAGGGTGGCGGACACGGCGACCTCCTTCGCGAAAAGCAACGGACGCTGCCGCATCTCTACTCGAACCTCGATGTCATGTCCACGCTCGGCATCAAGCCACCCGGCGGTTGCCACTATCCACTCGCCGGTTGGTCCGAATTTGCCCGGCTGATGCAACCGCTCATCGAACGGGATTTCTACGGCCGCAAGGTTCCAGAGCCAATCACAGCGCCGAATCTCAAACAGGTGTATTTTGCAAGCTCAGCAAAGGACTCGATCGTCCTCGAGTTCGACCAACCGGTCATCTGGCTCGATTCGCTGGCTGGCCAGTTCTCTCTGGATGACAAGAAGGACATGGTGGCCAAGGGCTCAGTGAACGGCAACGTGATCACCCTGCAGCTGAAGGCACCCGCCACCGCCGCCAAAATCACCTATCTGAAGGAAATGGGCTGGAACCAGAACGACCTTATTTTCGGCAAGAACGGCATTGCCGCGCTCACGTTCTGTGACGTGCCGATCGCCGGCAGAAAGGAAGCTGCCCGATGAATATGAAACTGCTGCTGGTCTTGGTGATGCTCGGTTATCGGGGATCTGCCAGGGCTGCACCGGCCATTGATCCGCTATCAGCTATGGATCCATACAACGTCGTATGGACTACACCCAGCGAAAATGCACATGGCTCGATGCCGTTGGGCAATGGCGATGTTGGCATCAATGCGTGGGTGGAAGCAACTGGCGATCTGATATTCTATGTCAGCAAGACAGATGCATGGGACGAGAATGCCGGCCTGTGCAAGGTCGGTCGGGTCCGCGTGAAATTCGATCCGCCACTGGCACCCAAGGATGGTTTCCGGCAGGAATTAATTCTCCGCGACGGAGTGATTGAAATATCATCCAAGATCCAAAACCAACCCTCCAAGATTGCCATCTGGTTGGATGCCGATCAACCGCTGGTTCGTGTAGTCGCGGAATCAGCCGTGCCCGTCGCTTGCCGCGCGGAAGTGGAATTGTGGCGGCTTCGCGAGCGTCCCTTGGATCCGGCAGCGGAGTACGGCTACGGCGACGGCAAGAACCCGCTGGCACAGTCGTACAAACTAACGGTGCTGCCGGATGTCGTGGCAAGGTCCGCCCAACCGCAGGTGGTTTGGTATCACCGCAACACGCGATCCCTATACCCCGTGTGCCTTGAAGTCCAACACCTCGAGGCGCTCAAAGGCAAGTTCACTGATCCCCTACTCAATCATACGTTTGGCGCAAGCTTGCGCGGTGTCGATATGGTTGCCGATGGCCCCAAATCCCTGAAATCTATCAAAGCCGCAAATCGCCACCAACTGTCGGTGTGTGTGCTGGCGGAGCGGGCCGAGACACCTGATGCATGGCAGAGGGACCTCGAGCGGGTCGAGAAGGCGGCGCTGCAGGTGAATGATGCACAGTCACGTCTAACGACATCGAAGTGGTGGCAGGCATTTTGGAACCGGAGTTGGGTATTTGCTGATGAAGATGCCGGAGCAGGAATTCCCGTCAATGCGCTACCCGTGACTCTCGGCGCGGATTCCAAGGGAGAAACCCGCTTCCGAGGCGAAATTGCGGCTGCAGCGATGCTTGACCGGGCGCTGAGCCCGGCAGAGCTATTAGTGCGCAAGCCACCGGCCCAGCCAGCTGCAATTCCGCAACAAATCGCGCCCGCCAACCGGACATGGCCGAAGGGCCTAACGATGGAAGCGTGGGTCAAACCCGGTCCGGGTGAAAGCGGGCGGATCTTTGACAAATGCACGCCTGGACACGCTGACGGATTCCTCTTGGATACCAACGGATCATCGCTACGCTTGATTATCGGCCCGGAGAGCTTGTTGGCTAACAACTGCCTGAAACCCGGCGTGTGGCAGCATGTTGCGGTGACGCTCGACCGGCCAAATTCCGGCGGGTGGATCATCTATGTAGATGGCAAGGTCGTCGCCAAGCGCGATACCGGATCGGCCCCGCCCTCGGAGGTGACAAACGGCTATGTGTTGCAGCGCTTTATGAATGCCTGCTCCGGCCGCGGTGCTTCGCCCATTAAATTCAACGGCTCAATTTTCACGGTGGAAAAATCCCCCGGCGCACCTAGCGAAACGCCCGACGGCGACCCGGATTGGCGCTGCTGGAGTGGCAGTTACTGGTTCCAAAACACGCGGCTATCCTACTGGCCAATGCTCGCCAGCGGCGATTTCGAGATGATGGACCCGTGGTTCCGCATGTACCTCAACGCCCTGCCCTTGAGCAATGCCCGCATGCAGGCCTATTACAAATTCGATCACGCAGCATCCTTCCAGGAAACCATGAATTTCTGGGGCATGCCTAACAACAGAGACTGGGGCTGGGGAAGCGCTGGCCCCGAACCGGGCAATGCCTGCATCGGTCACTATTTCTGCGGTGGCATGGAACTAACTGCCTTCATGTTGGACCGCTATGACTTTACTCAAGACGACGATTTCGCCCGCAACACGCTTGTGCCGCTGGCCGATCCGATCATCGCCTTTTTCGACCAATACTGGCCGAAACGTGACGCTAACGGGAAGATCATCGTCTATCCAGCCCAAGCGCTTGAGGCCACAATGACGCCCAATCCCATGCCAGATATCGCCGGGCTGCGGTTCATTCTGCCACGACTGCTAGCCCTGCCACAGAGCACCACCAGCGAGGCGCAGCGGACGCGATGGGCGCGGATTCTTAAGGAAATGCCCCCGCTGCCTATCGCCGAGGTGGATGGAGTGAAACTGCTGCTCGCCTCAGAAAAAGGGTCAGTCAAAGCCTCCGAAAATCCAGAACTCTACGCCGTATTTCCTTACCGCCTCTTCGGCGTGGGAAAGCCCGAGCTCGAAATGGCCCGGGCGACCTACAACAAGCGGTTCTCCCGCATCAACTACGGCTGGTGCCAGGACAGCATCCAAGCTGCCTGTCTCGGCCTCGGCGATGAAGCCGGCCGACAGGTGGCCCTCCGAGCCAGGAACAACCGGGCCTATCGGTTTCCGGCGATGTGGTCGGGCTTTGACTGGATTCCTGACCAGGATCACGGCTGCAACATTCTGACGACACTTCAATGCATGCTGCTCCAATCCGACGGACGGAAGATATATCTCCTGCCGGCCTGGCCAAAATCCTGGGACGCCTCGTTCAAACTTCACGCGCCGTACAACACCACGGTAGAAGGCAAGGTGAAGGCAGGCAAACTCGAACAACTTACTGTCACACCCGAATCGCGCCGCAAGGATGTCGTGACGATGCTGGAGCCATGAAGCCAAGGCAACGGGCATTCACCTCGCTACACCGCTTGCGCATTCCAGCTGGCTACGATGCAACCTAGCCAACTGACTATTGAAGTGATGATCGGCGACGTGTTGATTCGTGAACTCATTCCATGAAAACTATCTTAGCATTACTTGCGGGCACTGTGACGTTTGCCGCCGCGTCCACGGTTCAGGAGGTGGCGCATTACAACCTCAAGGGGGCTGGCGGCGTTCGCGACACTGCCGCACCGGAAGTTTGGACGAGCTTCGCGCCAAGGGGGCCGGACCTTGCACGCCGAGGTTCGCCCAAGGTCATGTCCGACGGCCCCAGGTGTCGGCGGCTGGCATCCGACTCATCGATCAAATTTGAGGAACCTGACCTATGCTACAGCGTCGCGAAGAACCTGGTTGAAGTGAAATCTGAATGAACAACAACGAAAATGAAAATCGCAAGCAAAGTATATAGATTGTCCATCCGAGCCGCCATTCCAATCGGACTCTTTTTGTGGGGCCTGCAACCGGCCTCGGCAGAGGTTCGGCTGCCCCGTCTCCTCAGCGACAACATGGTGCTCCAGCGAGAGATGCCTATCCCGATCTGGGGTTGGGCCAATCCCAATGAGAATGTGACCGTCACCCTTGGGAAGTCGTCAGCCTCAGTGACGGCTGGCACCAATGGCCAATGGCTGGTGAAATTGCCGAAGCTACCGGCGGGCGGTCCTTATCAACTAACAGTTGCCGGAGTGAACACACTCACGCTTAACCATGTTTTGATCGGCGAGGTTTGGATCTGCTCCGGCCAGTCTAACATGGAGAAGCCGATCGGTATTCATCCCGGCCAGCAACCCTGTCCCAATTATGAAAAAGAGATTGCTGCGGCTGACTATCCGCAGATCCGCTTGATGGAAGTTCCGCCGGAAAATCCACGGACTCCTGGCGATGACGTCGCGGGTGCCCAATGGCTGGTTTGCACACCGCAGAACATCGTGCTGAAACGCGGCGGCGGTCACGGCTATTCCGCCTGTGCCTATTTCTTTGGCCGCGAACTTCACAAGGAACTCAAAGTCCCCATCGGCCTGATCGCCGCGAGCGTCAGCGGTTGCCCGTGTGAGCCGTTCACACCACCCTCCGGGGAGCGCTGGCTTGGCATGATTCGCCCCCTCATACCTTTCGGCATCCGCGGGGTGATCTGGTATCAGGGAGAATCTAATCTATCAGACGGGATGAAGTATCACGATAAAATGAAATCTCTCATCACCGGCTGGCGCAATACTTGGGCTCAGGGAGATTTCCCCTTCCTGTTCGTCCAGGTGGCACTGTGCAAATACACCGACGATGTCGAAATGGCCCCTCGCCTGTGGGAAGCTCAAACCGCCACACTGGATGTCCCCAATACCGGTATGGTCGTCACCCATGACATCAGCAGCTATCCGGACTGCCACGCAACGAACAAGCAAGAGGCGGGCCGACGACTCGCCCTTTGGGCACTGGCCAAAACCTACGGCAAATCTAACATCACCTATTCCGGGCCCATTTACAAATCCATGGCCGTCGCAGCTGGCTCGGGCCCAGGCAAGATCCGGATTCAATTTGACTACACCGGTGGCGGCCTGACCAGCCGGGATGGCAAGCCGCTGGATCATTTCACTATTGCGGGCGAGGACAAGAAATTCCTTGATGCCAAGGCCGAAATTGACGGCAACAGTGTGCTTGTGTGGGCCGACGCCGTGGCCAAACCTGTTGCAGTTAGATTCGGCTGGCGGCAGGACGCCGACCCTAACCTAATCAACAAAGAGGGCCTGCCCGCTCCTTGTTTCCGCACAGATACATGGGAGAAGTAACCCCTGAATGGCCAATCGTGATCCATGCGAAAATATATGAACCACATATCCATGAAATCGTGCGGCATAGCCGCCATGTTGCTGTCACTGCCGGCCCTTGGCCAGGCGGTCGAGCCCGCCACAGCCGCCAACCAGATCCTGTGGTATGACCAACCGGCAGGAAACTGGGAGTCGGAAGCGCTGCCCATCGGCAACGGACGGCTGGGCGCAATGCTCTTCGGCGCAACCGACAAGGAAACGGTTCAAATCAACGAGGATAGCCTGTGGTTAGGCGATGAAAAAGACACGGGCATGTACCAGAATCTCGGCGAGTTCGAGGTGGCACTGCCGCGGACCAAGCCAGCTGAGAACTACCGGCGCGAACTCGATATCAGCCGGGCGGTTCACACGGTGACCTATACGAGCGACGGGGTTGCTTTCCGCCGCGAGGCGTTCGCCAGCTTTCCCGACCAGATCATGGTGTTCCGCTATACCGCCGACAAGCCGGGGAGCCACTCCGGCACCCTCACCTTCAAGGATGGGCACGATGCCAAACCCCTGATCGCAGCTGACAGCCTAACAACGTCGGGCAAGTTGAAAAACGGCCTGCAATACGAATCCCAGATCCGGGTCATCAACGACGGTGGCACGCTGGCCGCGACGCCAACGGGCATGGCGTTCCAGAACGTCACGAGCTTTACGATTCTGGTCGGAGCCGGCACGGACTACCTCAATCAGCGCGTCAAAGGCTGGCGGGCCGGCGAAGCGCCGCACCGATTGGTGACCGAGTCGCTTGACAAGGCTGCCAAGCGCGAATACGCCGATTTGCTGGCGGCACATATCAAGGATTATCATGCATTATTCAGCCGTTGTACCCTTGAGCTCGGATCGACCAGAGACACGAGCAAGCAGTTATCCACAGCCAAACGCCTTACTGAGTATCGTGGATATGAAGCCAAGACATCTACGGAAACGAATTACAATGGAAATCAAGACGTGGCAATTGTTGCTGGTTCCCCGGATACAGAATTGGAAGTGCTTCTTTTTCAGTATGCGCGCTACCTGATGATCAGTTCGTCGCGCAACCGCTTGCCAGCCAATCTGCAAGGATTGTGGAACAAAAATAACAATCCTCCGTGGCGCTGCGACTATCACACGGACGTCAATGTGCAGATGAATTACTGGTTTGTCGATCAGGCTAATCTATCGGAATGCTTTAGCCCGCTGTCCGAGTGGTTGTTCTCGGTGATCCCGGTGCGCCGTGACGCAACCAAGGCGGAATTTGGCACAAATCGTGGCTGGATGACGCGGTCGGAAAATGGTGTGTTCGGTGGTGCATCCTACATTTGGGTTCCCGGTGACGCGGCCTGGGTGGCGCAGAATATCTGGGATCACTATGCGTTCACCCAGGACAAGGAATATCTCCGGACACGGGCCTATCCAATTATCAAGGAGTTATGCGAATTCTGGGAAGATTCCCTGAAGGAAGGTCCGGGCGGCAAACTTGTCAGCCCCGAGAGCGTCTCTCCGGAGCATGGCCCGAAGGCGCAGGGAAACTCGTATGAACAACAACTGGTTTACGACCTCTTCACCAACTACATCGAGGCCTCGCTCGCACTCCAGGTGGATGCGGAATACCGCCAAAAAATCACAGCGCTGCGCGACCGATTGTTAGGCCCTCAAATCGGCAAGTGGGGCCAACTCCAGGAATGGATGACGGACCTTGACGATCCGAAGGAAGAACACCGGCATCTCTCGCACCTGATCGCAGTCCATCCCGGCCGCCAAATCTCACCCTTGACCACGCCCAAATTCGCAGAGGCCGCTAAGGTCTCCATGAATGCCCGGGGCGATGGCGCCACTGGCTGGAGCCGTGCGTGGAAAATCTGTATCTGGGCACGCCTGCAGGACGGAAACCGGACGCACAAGATTCTGAATGGAATGCTCAAAAGCCAGATTATGCCTAATCTGTTCGACACCCATCCACCCTTCCAGATCGACGGGAATTTCGGCTACGCGGCGGGTGTGTGCGAAATGCTCGTCCAATCGCACATGGGATTCATCCACCTGCTGCCAGCCTTGCCCGGCGCCTGGCCTAACGGATCGATCAAGGGCCTGTGCGCCCGCGGCGGCTTCGAGGTGGATATGGCATGGGCGGACGGCAAGCTGACGTCAGCGACGGTGCGCAGTCTAACTGGCGAAGCCTGCCAAGTGCGCTACGGTGGAAAATCGGTGGTGCTTACGATGAAGCCAGGGACTGTGGTCCACCTCGGAGGCGACTTGTCACGCAAGTAACCTACACCGTGAATGGAACCCTTTTTCCCACAGCCCTTTGAAAACACGCTTCACCGCCCTCGCACTAACGGTTTTCGTCACTTCCGTATCCGCGTCCGAGCAGCACAATCTGCTGCGAAACGGTTCGTTTGAAGGCTCATTGCTGTATTGGCACAACCTCGAGCCCAAGGATTACGAACTCGTCCGAGACGCCAACACTCCGGCCGGCGAATTCGCCCTCAAACTGAAATCCAGCTTCATCATGAGCGCTCCCTTTGTTGCAAAACGCGGAGAATCCTACACGGTTAGCTTCTTCGCCAAGGGCGAAAAGCCAGGCCGCGTGGACGTTTCAATGCCGCCGAGCGCCCGTGAAGTGGGGCAGAAATCCGGACGATTGTGGGTTGCAGGCGCGGGGAAAAGCGCGGAGATCACGACCGAGTGGCAGCGCCTGTCGTTCACTTGGGTGGCCGATGTTCCGGCAGATGGCTTCTGGCCCAACCCGCATTACCTTGTGCAGATCGCCGGTGAAAAAGGCCATGCGCTTTTCATCGATGGAGTGACTGTGACCGAGGGCAAGTTGGGCACTCCCGCCTATGTGCCGCGGTGCCCGCTCGAGGCTGTGGCGGACTGCGCGAACCTCCCCGGTTGGGACGGCGCGGCGGGCAACGCCTTTGTCAAAGGTGCGACGGCGCAGATGGTCGCACATGTTGCCAACCCTGGCAAAACACCTCGCGACGTCATCGTGCGCTGGCAACTCGTGGACTACGAGGGAGAGATGTCGATTTCCCCACCCTCCGATAAGACCGTAACCATTCCCGCCGGCAAGACCTACACGGCGACCACGCCGGTTCCTCTCACCCGCAACGGTTTCATCTTCGCCCGCCTCAGTGTGTTGGACTCGAAGGATGGTGCTACGGTCATCGACAAATCCGACTTCCCGCTGACATCGATTCCCTATCCGAAAAATGCCACCAAGCCGGACTATCGCGAACGCTTCGGTGGATCATTTGCAGGTCGCGAAGAAATGCTGAAGAAATTCCAGCGACTTGGCTTTGGCTGGACGCGTTGGTTTCCCGAAACCAAGTGGCAGTTTTTCCAACCGCAAGCTGGTGATCCATTCAACTGGCACGACGAGGATTTTGCACTCGCCTCGTCCTATGGGGTATCCCAGCATGTCGTTCTATACGGCTGGCCCAAGGGCCTGATGGACACAGACCACAGTCAGCCCAATCGCCAACCGCTGCCCCTCGACATGAAATGGCGAGCGGACGACCCGCGCTGGGATGATCTCACGATCGAGACCGCGTGGGACAAGTTCGTCAAGGCGGCGGCGGCTCATTTCAAAGGCAAGTCGATCATCTTCGAGTTATCGAACGAGCCGGAATTCGACAAATGGGACAAGTTCTTTCCTGAATATGCGAAGTTCACCATCCGCACCGCCAAGCTCATCCGGGCGACCGACCCGAAGGCGAAGATCATGCTCAACAATGTCTATGGGATCCCGAGTCCGTTGAATGCCGCTTTCTTCGATGCCGGCGGCTTGAAATATATCGATGTCGTCTCGTGGCACGATTACCACTCCGGTTGGCTGACCGACGCGCAGGGGATCAAGCGAATGAAACAGCGCATGGAAGAAGCGGGCGGCAAGCACGTCGAAATCTGGTTCAACGAAGGCTGGGCCTACACCAACACCGCGGTTGATGAACCCATCGCCTGCACCAATCTAACATCCGCCGAAAGCACCAACGCCCAAGCGGCAAGCGTCGCCGAGATGACGGCCGCGGGGCAGGAGAAGACCATCCTTTTCCACACTGGCTACGAGGACCATGGCCAGAGTTTCTGGGACTATAGCGGACCGGGAACATTGCTGTGGGATTGGTATAAGTATCCGCTTCCCTTGGTTGCGATGTGGAATGTTCTCAATCATCACATCGGTATCAGTGATGTCGTCGGTTTCGTGCGTCCGCCGGGCGCAAACTTCACGATCTTCCAGGACCTGCGCAATGGCAAAGGCGTGATGATCGCCTATGCCGATCGCGAATCCAAGAGCGACGTGACGATGGAGCTGCCCGACTTCGGCTCACCACTCCTCGCCGAGGATATCATGGGCAATGTGGCAAAGGCATCACGTCCCCTGATCCTATCCAAAACCGGTCGGCCTGTGATCCTGCACACGTCTGAAAAAACCCCGGGAAAAGCGTTCCTCGCCGCTCTCACCCCGCTCGACCGCAAAAACACCAGCTTCGTTACCACGGCCCCGGGTGCCACTCCAACCTATCAATTGCCTCCGACATGGGAGGGCTCAACCAAAGGCAAGAGCGACGGCAGCGTCGCGCTCGCCAATGGCAAACCCATCTGGAAACTCTGCCGCCTCTATCCAGACGACGCCATCATCACCGCGAACTATTCGCCTCTGGTCTGGGGCAATAACGAGTGGATCGCCCCAGACCACTCGCAGGGCGGCCACCCGAGCGCCCGCATCGCCGATGGCAAAATTTGCTTAGGCACGCTCGGCCCGTGGGGTGGCACCGACGCCAAATACGCGAAAATCCCGGTCCTCGCCTTCATCGCCCCACAAAGCGGCATCTATCAAGTGAGCGGCAGCGCCAGCAGCAAACCGTGGGAAGGCAACGCCAAAACCTGCCCGCTGGCGCTTCGCAAAATGGACAGCCAACGCGCCGCCGAAATCATCACCCTGCAACTCCCTCGCGACGGCACGCCCGTGCCGATCTCCACCGATGTCGAACTCACCGCCGGCCACGAACTTCTCTTCGTACCCATGATGCAGAACCTTCCCAACAACGCCACCAACCTCACCATCGAGAACCTGCTCATCACCGCCAAACCATCCGGCCCCCCCAAAGATAAATAAGGGCTCGACACACTTTCGATGACGAATGGGGCAGTCGCAGGTCCAGCCTTTGTCCTTGGTCTTGCCTTTCTTGTCGGTCTCCAGGATGCGGGAGGTTCTGGCCACCCATCCGTCGGCGGCGATGAAGGATGAAGGGGGAGTCAGCGCTATTCGTTGTTGGAGATGGTGGTGAAAATGGCGAAAAGCTGGTGGTTTTCGTCGCGGAGATCAGCAGGTTTGGGCAATGAGGGCTGCCGGCTGGATGTGGGTGGTGAGTTTCTTTTTGTCTTTGGCAAGGGCGCGGAAGTCGCATTCCACCTGAATGCCGTGCCAGAAATCCTCGGATTGGCCGAAGAAAGCACCGGAACGCACGGACATCGGCGGAGTGATAGAATGGCGGGCGTGGATGTCGATCAGGGTTGGTCGATTTGCCGGGGATTTGGCAGGCGGTGAGCAGGTGCCCACGACGTCCGATTCCTCGCCTAGGCCACACTTGATTGCGGCCAAATTCAGTTAGTAAAAAGCTCGGATGGCTTGCCCTGGTTGTTCGGTCCGAACGCCGGTGCCGTGCCGCTCAGATCCGGCTTCGAGGCAATTTTGATGCCATGCCTGGCAATATCGTCAAGCAGGATGCCCGTCCATTCGACGTTGCCGTCCAGCACCATGTCGATAACGCGCGGCAGGGTGTTAAGTTTGGGCACCAGCACATCGCCGGTCATTCCGTGCGCCCGGGCTTGGATATCCATCTCGCGAGAATCCGGATCGATGTGGCTGCAATTCATGATCAGATGCGCGTTGGACATCGGGGCGATGTAAGCTTTGATGAGACCATCTTTAGTTAGACGCAATCCGATGTCGCCGACCGACGAGACACGGTTCCCACCTTTGGGCGAGTCGATGAAGATGCCCTTCGACTTCCAACCGATGGCCAGGCGGGCGTCACGGGTCAACGGACGCTCTGGCAAGCCGCCCTGCAACGTGCCCTCGACGGTCAGGTCATCGCCCCAATCCATATTGGTGCGATGAGTGAAATACGCGCCATCCATGATGGCCAGCGTGGCGCCCTTGCGGATCACCGGCGGCGTCCGGTTGCCCATGCCGATCTCTGTATCAGGGCCGACGATCATGGTGCCGGATTCAACCTGCCAATTGTCGTCCGACCAGTGGATGCCGATAAACTCAGTGGATGCCGTGGGCAGCTTTCTGAAGAAAAAGTGGTCAACCAACTGTGTGCCCCGCTTGTCCCAGCCGCCACTGAGATTATCGTTCCGCCAAAAGGTGTTGCCGTCGCCGACGGCGCTGTCGGAAAACCTCGTGCTGCCGCCGGCCTTGATCCAAATATTGCCGTGGACACTGAAGTGGCCGATGACACAGGCGTGCGAACCGACGGTCAGATGCCGGAATGCCGAGCGTTGGTATTTTCGCCCATCGGTGAGTTTGACATAATAAGTCAACTTGCCGAAATCAGGCAAGACCAGATCGGTATTGGCATCGAAGGGTTCCGTGGCTGGCTTGCCATCCTCCAGCCAATAGGAAACATCCCATCCATTCTCGGCTCCTTTGCCGGGGTTGGCCCACACCAGCACGCGTCCCTTGGGCCACTTGTGCTGGGCATAGCGCGTTTTTGCCACGTCGCCGGCCCACAGGCCTGGTTCGTTATACATCGGCTCGTGTGCGGTGGCCGTGGTGTAGGCAGGCAGCGACGCCGCTTTGATATACCAACGCTCTGCGGCGGGATCGTTAGGCCGTAGTTCCGTGACATGAGGTTCCCTGATGTGCGGAACCACCGGCGCGGCAACCGACGGCTCCGCAGCCATGCTGGTTGGAGCCGATGCCATGAGCGAGAGAACCGGAAACATGGCGAAAAATCCAGGGCGATATATGAAGTATAATTTCATCGATGGCATGACTTTTTTTATGAGTGGTGGCAAAAAATTCCAGATTATACTTTGAATATTCCGGAGTATTCAGGAATTGGGGAATGCAGCAACCCTAACGATTGCTTTCAGGTTAGCGTGAAGGTGGCGTTTCATCTGGTCAAGATTTGTACTGGTGAGACGGATTGAACTTTCAGCGGATCCAATCCCCCCCAAACTTCGCCTATCTCCCATCCCGAGGTGTCACGACGAATCAATGACCCTATCCGGCATGCTCCCGGCTGTCCATCCTCCCAAATGAGAGGATCGACACCAAACCTAGCAAGGAGGACAATTTGCGCTTGCCACCAACCATTAAAAATCGCCTGCTGCCACGCCCCTCTCGAAACATGAAGTGGATCGTCCTTTTCCAACGTATCGTTCGCATGACAAATCATCCGTTTCGCGCCATTTGCCTGCCAGTCCTGGCATTCGCATGGGGAATCACCACGGCTTCAGCCTTGGTCAACCCCAGTCTCCAACCCGCCGATCTTTTCGACCGCTACGAAAAGGTTGTCCTGCTCAAAACCACCAAGTTGGACAGCGACAAATCCACGGCGACCCTCGAAATCACCGGTCTGGCCAAAGGAGTATTCCCCGCCAAACAAGTGGTTCTAACCGCCACCGGCGATGCCGCCATGGATGCTTTCCGCGCCCTGGCCGGCACCGGCGTCGAGGTAGTCGCCTACATCGGTGCCAAGGGCCGCGCCGGAGCAGACACCGTGCTTTTCTATCTCGGCGGAGAAGGCCGCTGGCAAAAGGGAACCATGACCGCGCCCGGCGATGCGAACACACCGGCCCGCTGGAATTGGACGGCGGATCTGGACAAGGACATGTATGGCACCTTCAACGGCCACCCCGCCCGTCTAGCGGAATTAATGATTGATCTGTCTAACCACAGAGCATTTTTCCCGCCCGCCCCTTCGATCAATTCAAGGATGATCAGATCGTCGGCACCTTCGACAAGCCTGTGCGCGGCGTCGCCTTGTATGATTTCAATGGCGACGGCCGTCTGGACATCTATGCCGCCAGCGAGGCCGGCGGGAGGCTCTATCTCCAAAAGGACAATCTCACCTTCACCGATGCCACGCATGAATCCGGCCTGGATGGCATCCGTGGTTGCAGCGTCTCCGTTGCCGACGCGAACCTCGACGGCCGCCCTGACCTGCTCATCGATGGAAAACTCTACCTCCAAGATGCCAAGGGGGTCTTCCATCCCTCCACCGACGTCCCGGCCGACGCCAACCAAAACGTCAAAATGGCCGCCTTCACCGACCTGAACCACGACGGCTATCCCGACATCGTGATCTCCAAAATCCACGCCGGACTCCACGCTTACCTCAACCCCGGCGCCAAACCCGGACCCTACACCGACGCCACCACCGCCCTCGGGCTCGATAAGCCGGCTTGCGGTGCGGGTCTGACTGGGTTTTTCATTCCCGGTGACTGGGACGGCTCCGGCAAGACCACCCTGTTTTAC
>JBAXCM010000005.1:0-29497 GCA_037141475.1 Verrucomicrobiota bacterium
GTGCACGGTATGGCGGCGGACGGCAAATACGTCATCTGCAATGGCGATGAAGGCGATCCCGGGGCCTTCATGGACCGGATGCTTATGGAGTCATTTCCCTTCCGGGTGATCGAGGGCATGGCCATTGCCGCCTACGCTGTCGGGGCTAACAAAGGATATCTCTATGTGCGTGCGGAATACCCATCTGCCGTTAGACGGCTGCGCGAGGCCCTGCGCCTGTGCCATGAGCGCGGCGTGCTAGGATCTAACATTTTTGGGTCCGCCTTTGCCTTTGACCTCGACGTGTTTGAAGGTGCCGGAGCGTTTGTGTGTGGCGAGGAGACTGCGATGTTAGAGTCTATGGAAGGGCGCCGCGGCATTCCGCGACTCAAGCCGCCCTATCCAGCCGAGCAGGGGTATCATGACAAGCCTACGTTGATCAACAACGTCGAGACTTTTGCCAACGTGCCATGGATTGTGCGCAACGGCAGCGAGGCGTTTGCGGCCATCGGCAGCGCCACCAGCAAGGGCACCAAGGTGTTTGCGCTGGCCGGGAAAATCGCTCGTGGCGGTCTCATCGAGGTGCCCATGGGCATCACCATCCGCGAGGTCGTCGAGGACATAGGCGGTGGCACTCCGGACGGCTCGCCGTTCAAGGCCGTGCTCGTTGGCGGCCCGTCCGGTGGTTGCGTCCCGGCCGCCTTGGCCGATACCCCTATTGACTACGAATCCCTATCAAAGGTGGGGGCTATCATGGGATCCGGCGGTCTGATTGTGCTCGATCAAAACGATTGCATGGTGCAGATGGCGCGCTATTTTCTCGAGTTCTGCCAATGTGAGTCATGCGGCAAGTGCACGTTCTGCCGCGTCGGTACCCGTCGCATGCTCGATATCCTCGAGCGCATCTGCAAGGGCAAGGCCAAGGCTCATGACCTAACGGACCTAGAAACCCTCTCCGAGATGGTGCGCCGCGCCAGCCTCTGCGGGCTTGGAAAAACCGCCCCCAACCCGGTGCTTTCGTCACTGCGGTTTTTCCGCGATGAATTCGAGGCCCACCTCCACGGCCATTGCCCCGCCGGAAAATGTCGCGACCTCATCTCCTACTCGGTCACTGATGCTTGCATCGGCTGCACGCTCTGCGCCCAACATTGCCCGGTCAACGCCATCCCGATGGCTCCCTATCAAAAGCATTGGATCATCCCAGACCTCTGCACCCGCTGCAACGCCTGCCGCGACGTCTGCCCCGAAAATGCCATCCTGGTCCGCTGAGCCATCCGCTGCGGACTTTACTCAGTTAGGACATCCTGATGTCCAATCGGACGCCACCCCCTTGATCCGTGGCGCGCTCTCCACGGCTCTCAACCCTCAGGTGCCCATCATCGCCATGACCGCCATGCCATGCAGAGCGACGGGCAGGCTTGCTTGGACGTGAGCATGAATGACCTTCTTTCCAAGCCCACAATCTGCGCATGCTAGCTGCCATTCTCCAACAATGCTTGCCCCGGGCACCGGTTCTCGCATCATCATCACAAGGCGACAGATGAATAGCAAAGCGACGCACGGAGCGCCGCCATCGTGCCGGCTGGGTTTAGCTCCTTGCCGAACCCTCGTCGGGGGAGACCTCCGATTCCAAAAACCAAGCCATGCACACGAATAGCCTCCTGTAGGATGCCGGAGACAAGCGCCAGATTGGCAGGGAGCCCCACCGCACCCGACACCACCCTGAACGCAGCCTTGTCCACGGATCCAGCCAAATTCGGGAGGGGCCTGCATTGAACCCTCGTGGGCTGAGGAGATTCTCAAACGAAATTCCTTGGCAAAGCGGGCCGGATCGCTATTTTCCCGGTTGAAGACTTTTCCCCTGATTCCCGTTTCCCCAATGAGGATCAGGCAGGGAGGCGATGAATAGAACGTCAGCATGGCAATAACAGTAAATCGCAAACCGGTACATTTCGATCCCGATCCAAGAAGGGTCATTGCAAGGTATTTTCTCCCGGGAGGGGCTGAGCGGGGTAAGAAGATTATCATGCGGATCATGGGTCTGAGCGAAGAGGACACCTTGCAAACCCTGAACCAGACACTCAGGGATTTTTCCGACAGACATCGGAATATCACAAGAATCTTCATGAAGCATTTCGGACATGTCCACCACCTTGTTAAGGCGGCCGGATACAATCCTGAAATGCTGTCCCGTGAAAGGAAATTGCTTATTGGTTCCTATTTTACGCATGAATATTCCATAGAGTCAGCGGCCTTCTTCAATCCATCCATGGTAGAAGATCCTGATCAGGCGAACCTCCAGGAAGGGCAAACCCGTATTATTGTCAGCTTTCGCGCTACCGGCGAAGGCCATATCTCATCTCTAGTATTCAGGGGCGGAATTATAGATAAGCATAACCACCTTGAATTCAAACCCTCCGGCAAGCTCGTTGACGAGGCTGAGACAGTTCAGGATTGCCTCTATGGAAAAGAATCCTTCCTTAAGAAACTGGAGGAGATGAAACTTCATGATCATGATGTGGTGGACGAGGTCATGAGCAGCCTGGGAGACCCATTCCCATTTATTGAGTTGCAGCGGAATGTTGAAAATTATATTCAGCATAACGAGATTACATTTTCCAGGGAGAAAGTCATTCAAGCCCTGATCTGGCTGGCAAATTCGCATTATGAAATCACCTTCTCGCTCGATACCGCCATCTCGGAACGGGTCATCTTTCCAATAGCCGATACAGAAAGCAACGGGATTGAAGATGCCCGGTTTGTTAAATTTACAGATGAAGAGGGAGAGGTTTTTTATTACGCGACATATACGGCCTACAACGGGGTTGCGATTCTGCCAAAACTGATTGAGACCAAGGATTTTTACCATTTCAGGATTCGGCCGCTTTTTGGGAAAAATGCCAAGAACAAGGGGATGGCATTATTTCCGCGGAAGGTGAATGGAAGATATGCCATGCTTTCACGTCAGGATGGCGAGAATAATTTCATCATGTTCTCAGACGTCATCAACCTCTGGGATGAGCCAGCCCAGTTGTTGCAGGAACCCCGTTTCCCCTGGGAATTCGTCCAATTGGGAAATTCCGGCTCCCCCATCGAAACTGATCGAGGTTGGCTGCTAATCACCCATGGTGTTGGTGCCATGCGAAGGTACTGTCTTGGGGCGATTATGCTGGACCTCGTTGATCCGTCAAAGGTCATTGCACACTTCGCCGAACCCATCTTGATGGCCAACGAAAAAGAACGAGAAGGTTATGTTCCTAATGTCGTCTATTCCTGCGGCTCCATCATCCACGAAAATGAGTTAATCATTCCCTATGCAATGTCGGATTACAGTTCGGGGTTTGCTTCCATCTCCATGGATGAACTGTTGGAGAAAATGATCCCGGGTGAAATCAGACAAAAAAGACATAAAGGAAATAAGCGGGATGGCTTGCTGAGAATTCTCATTGTTGACGACGACGTGATTGAACAGAAGATCCTGGCGGCTATTCTTGAAAACGAGGGCTACGAAATTATTGTCGCGCCGGATGGTCTTCATGCCCTCGTGGAACTTGGCAAACACCACATCGACTTGGTATTGTCTGACATTGAAATGCCAAATCTGACCGGTTATCAATTGCTTGAATTCATGAAATCGAAGGAGATCGATATCCCCGTGGTTTTTCTGACGGGGAATACTTCTCAAGAAGATGAGATCAAAGGACTGTCGATGGGGGCCATTGAATATCTTAAAAAGCCGGTTCAGCCCGGCCTTCTCAGGATCAAACTTAAAAAACTCTTTGACCAGAGGTAAGAGGCGTGCGGCACAAGGGGTTATTTTATGTTAGGCATCAGGTTGAAGGGATGCCCGCCCTCAAGGAGTGGCGGTGTTCTGCCGCCATGGCTCATGTGCAGAGCAACATCGAACATTGAACATCGATCTTCCAACGCCGAACTGAAGAGAACCAAGAGAGAAAGATGAAGCCATTCAGGCGGTGATTTTCACCTCACTCTTAGACCGAGACAGCGGTTCGTGAGTTCTGTTATGGACCTGATTTTTGCAGCTGTCAGAGATGCGCCCGATTTCAGCTATCTGGTTCCAATTTTCTGCATTTCTCAACCTATCAGTCTTATCAGCGGCAAAGAACTCACCTGAACCAAGACGATGACCCACGAATTTCACGAGTCAACACGAATGAAAAAGAAGGTTTGGGTGTTCGATTTTGAATTGGAAGAGTATTTATCGCTGATAGGACGGATAAGACGGATGTGCGCTCTACCGCCAGAAGAATGAACTGCGTGGGGGGATCACCGTGCAGAAATCCGCTCTAACCGCTCAGCGACACGCTCAAACCCACCCATGCCAACACCACCGTGCCAACCCCTCAATCGGAGGCCAGCCCCGAAATGTGATCCATCATGCCCCCCTGTCGCCAAATTTTCCTGCAATTCCTTGTCACGGTCGGAGGCGTGGTTTAAACTCCGCCGCCTATGGCAACCTATCGAGTACTTGTGTCGGATCCGATCTCGGAAAAAGGCGTTGAAGCGCTGCGAGCCACCCCGGAGTTGGTGGTGGACGTGAAAACCGGGCTCAAGCCGGAAGAATTGCTTACCATCATTGGTGAGTACCACGGTTTGGTGATCCGCTCTCAAACGAAGGTGACGGCAGCGGTGTTTGCCGCTGCGAAAAACCTAAAAGCCATCGGCCGCGCCGGTGTTGGAGTGGACAATATCGACCGTGCCAGCGCGACCGAACACGGAGTGGTGGTCATGAACACGCCCAGCGGCAACACAATTTCCACGGCGGAACACGCCTTCACCCTGATGCTCTCACTGGCCCGCAATATCCCACAGGCCCACGCCTCAATGATTGCCGGGAAGTGGGACCGCAAATCCTTCGAGGGCGTCGAATTGCACGGCAAACGCCTCGCCATCATCGGCATGGGTCGCATCGGCACCGAATTCTCCAAGCGTGCCCAGGCGTTTGGCATGAACGTCGTCGCCTACGACCCCTTCCTCACCGCCGCTCGCGCCCAGTCCCTCAAAGTCGAACTCGCCGAATCCGCCAACGACGCCCTCCACTGCGCCGACGTCGTCACCCTGCATATTCCACTCACCCCGGAAACCCAGCACCTCCTCAACGCCGAACGCATCGGTCTCATGAATCCCGGTGCCCTCATCATCAATTGCGCCCGTGGCGGCCTCGTCGATGAAGCCGCTGCCATGGCCCACCTCGATTCCGGACACCTCGGCGGCATCGCCTTGGATGTTTACGAAACCGAGCCACCAACGGGCGAGTTTCCGCTGCTGGGGGCGAAAAAATGTGTCTTCACCCCCCACCTTGGGGCATCCACCGCAGAGGCTCAGGAAAACGTCGGCACCGAGGTGGCCTATCAAATCCGCGACTTCCTGGTCACCGGCGAAGTGCGCAACGCGGTGAACATGCCCAACCTCGACAGCCACACGCTTGAAAGCGTCGGCCCATACCTGAATTTGGCCAACTCGCTGGGCAAATTGCTCTCCAAAATCGCCCCGGAACAGTGCGACTCCATCCGCGTCTCCTACCTCGGTCCCGTCTCCGAACTCGACACCGAACTCATCACCCGCACCGTCCTCACCGGCTACCTCGCCAGCGCTCACAACCAGGCCCAGGTCAATCTCGTCAACGCCCCTGCCATCGCCAAGGCCCATGGAATCGACGTCAGTGAGGCCACCACTGCCCTTGCCACCAACTGCACCGAACTCATCGAAGTTTCCGCCATCAAGGGCAACGAGGCCTGCACCGTCGCCGGCACCTTCGTCGGCAGCCCCGCTCGCATCGTCCATATCGCCGGCCATTACGTCGAAACCAGCCCACGCGGCCGTTTCCTCTTCGTCGAAAACGACGACCGCCCCGGCATCGTCGGCACCATCGGCACCTCCCTCGGCAATGCTGCGGTGAACATCGCGAACATGGCCCTCAGCCGCACCAGCGACCGCATTCGCGCGGTGACCGTGATCGAAGTGGACACCGAGCCGCCCACAAACCTGCTAGAAAACCTTCGCAACACCCCTGGAATCCTGCGGGTTTTGAGCTTCGAACTTTAAACACGAAAAAATCCGTAAATTTGCGTTGCCAAGTCCCCCACCCCGCTCTTACCTTCTCTCCGGCATGAAAAAACTCGTAGTCATAGCTACTTCCCTAATCGCACTCTCCGGCTTTGCAGCTGCAGACATTCAGGCACCTCCAGGCTCGCAGTATACATCGTCCCGCAAGCTCGGTCGCGCCGTCAGTAACATCCTCTACGGATTCATGGAGATTCCTTCTCAAATGGCCATCAAGGATGACGAACTCGGCCGCAAGGCTGCTTGGTCCTACGGTGCCGTTGAAGGCACCAACCGTGCATTGCGCCGCTTGGGTTATGGATTCTACGAATTGTTCACCTTCACCTGCCCGACGTATCGCGGCACCTACAAGCAACCTTATGAGCGTTGCGGTGAAGACAACCGTATCCAGATGAACGTCGCAGATGGCCTGTCCGAATTCCCACCGGAACTCGGCTTCCAGACGTACTATCGTTACGGCCGCCAACAGCCAAACTGAGATTCCCCCACTTTTTCCCATCCCGGCACGGGTCATCCCCTGCCGGGATTTTTTTGGCTGCAAACTCGGATCTAGAGTCCTTGAACCCTGAGTCATAGTGTCGGAGTGGGTTTTCAACGTTCATCAACCGGCAATCATCAATCATTCGACTGAGCACACGCCAAAGTCCTCTTCTCCTCTCACCTGAGTCTGAGGCGCAGCCTCGCCAGACCATCGATCAGAAGTTCGATACCGGTGGCAGCCACTTTTCAAGCACCTGGGCCAAGCTATGCGTCGTCACCGGCTTGGTAATGTAATCATTCATGCCTGCGTCCAAGCACTGTTGCCGGGCTCCAACCATCGCATTGGCCGTCATCGCTATGACCGGCACCTGTGGCTGGATGGTCGCCTGCGATGAACGCAGCAATCGAGTGGCATCTAGCCCATCCATCACAGGCATTTGCATGTCCATGAAGACCACATCATAGGTCTCACTTGTCAAAGCTTGGCATGCATCGGCACCGTCGCCGACCACATCCACCCGCAATCCCAATTTTTGCAAAAAGCCGACGGCCACCTTTTGATTGATCAGGTTATCCTCTGCGAGCAGGGCGCGCAGGCCCTGCCAGTTTTGCAGCTTGGCGGTAGCTGGCGCGGTGGGTGGAGGCGTGCTTGGTGAAAGTTGCGTTAGGGCAAGGGGTTGGGAAAGGCGCAGGGTGAACCAGAAGGACGCACCAATGCCTTCAGTGCTTTCGACGCCAATATCGCCACCCATGAGCTGGACCAATTGTTTCGAAATCGCCAAGCCAAGCCCGGTGCCGCCATAATGCCGGGTCGTGGAAACATCCGCCTGGCTAAATTTCTCAAACAGCAGCGCCTGCTTGTCCGCCCCGATGCCGATGCCGGTGTCACTCACCACGAAGCGCAGCCCGACGGCACCCGGCGCGGCATCTGCCAGCCCAACTCGCACCGTCACCCCGCCCTGCTCCGTGAACTTGACGGCATTGCCGACCAAATTGACGAGTACCTGGCGCAAGCGACCGGGATCGCCGCGCAGAACACGCGGGACGTCTGGATTGATGGACGCAATGAACTCAAGACCTTTGTTAGATGCTTGCTGGGCGAAAAGGCGTGTGAGGTCGTTGAATACCGTGGAGATCTCGAAATCGAGAACCTCCAAGTCGAGCTTACCGGCCTCGATCTTGGAAAGATCGAGGATTCCGTTGATCAGATTGAGGAGGGCTTCGCTGCTATCTCGAATGACCTCGGCGCAATGGCGTTGCTCGCCGGTGAGCGCGCTATCTAGCAATTGCTCGGTCATCCCGATGACGCCGTTCATTGGAGTGCGGATCTCGTGACTCATGTTTGCCAGAAACTCGCTCTTGGCGTGATTCGCCAACTCGGCTTTGGCTGCCTGTTCGGAGGCGCGGGCAGTGGCCTGGCGCAGGGCTTCGTCAGCGAGTTTACGCTCGGACGTGTCGCGCAAAATCCCCACGGAATGCCACGCACCGTTAGTCTCGATCGCCGAAAGCGATATCTGCACCGGGATTTCCTGACCGTCCTTGTGAAGGGCCTCCAAATCCAGTGTCTTGCCCAGAGCCGCACCGTGCCCGGTTTCTTGAAATCGTGGAAAGCCGGCATGGAAGCCGTCGCGATAGCGTGCAGGGACAATCAACCCGTGAAGGTCTTGCCCGACGACCTCGCTGCTGGTGTAGCCCAAGATACGCTCAGCGGCAGGATTCCAATACGAGATATGACCCTCTGCATCCATCATGACAATGGCGTCAAGGGCGCAATCGGTGATCGCCTTCAAGTGGGCACTACTTTCCTGCAGTTCCGAACCGCGCATCATCACCAGTTGTTCAAGTTTTTCGCGCCGACGATGCAACACACTGACGAGAAACGCGGCCGCACCACTGAGCAGCAGGCCAAACGAGGCCGTCAGCCAAGCGGATGCCGGGTGTAAGGCAATGAATTCCGGGCCGGCCTTGGCGGTCACCACAAAGGTCTTGCCAAAGGCCATCACGGGGCGGGCAGCGCAAAGTTCAGAACCCGAGTCGCCGGCGGCACTCCGAATGGTGGCGAGCCATTCTGCTGCTGCGCCTGGGTGCAAAAGCGAGCAGCTCAACAACACCGAATCGTCTGTGCTGACATTTTCGAGCAGCGTTCCACAGCGTAGCGCAGCCAAAACAAATCCTCGCAGCGCGTGCCCTGCCGCCTCATTGGCAAACACCGGCTGCAAAATCGACAGAGCCTTCTCATTGCCGGTTTCCTGCACCAACGTGAGTGGATCACTGCCAGTCACCAAACCACTGTGTGCAGCTTCCTCCAGCGCAGCGCTGCGCAGAGGGTCAGATCCCAGATCGTATCCGAGGGCCGGTTCATTTCCTGTCCCGGGCCTTGCCTGCAGGACCGGATAGTAAATCTCCCGACCGCTGGCAGGCACCCGCCGCCCCTGCCCATCTTTTTGCCAGATCTCAAAATCCTTCAATCCAGCCGCACGGGCATCCTCGATGAAGCGGACCCGCTGGGCCTCGGGCACCGCCGGAATCCACTCCCAAACTTGAACGTTGGGATTTTTCGCCAAATGACTCGTGAACGATTGGAACTCGCTGCGGGTGATGTTCTCAGAGTGCTGATAAAAGGATGCCAAGCTTGCCAGTTCAGAGCGATAAATCACTTTCAGAGCGGCGGCAATCTCCGCAGTGCGACTGCCAGCCAATTGCCCAAACGCCAACTCGCGGCCTCGCTCCTCGCGCTGGCGTAGCATCCAAGTCGCAAAAAGCGTTAGGAACAAGCCAACGACACACACCAGTGTTGCTTCGATGTGGCTCACCCAACTCGCTGCCGACCTGCTGCCGCTCCTCACCAACCATGCCTTTCGAAGCCCCATCATACCCACCAATACCAGGGTGAGTAGGGCGGGCGGCAACCCGGCCCAAACCAGCCTCTGATTCCAGTCCCCGGCGTCTATGTCGATGCCCAAGACGGCGAACGCGGTCTTGGATTGTGAGCCGACAATCGGCACCATTCCAGAGATCCACGGGCCTCCTTCACCATGGAAAGGTCCTTCAACAAAGGCTCCTGCACGATCGAATGCGCCCGGCAGTCGCGGACTCGCTTTGGTGCAAAGGTCCCCAGGTGCAGCTTCGCTCCCCGTGCCAACATCCATCAAAATCAATAGCGCAGCTTCCGGGCTGCCAGCCTGCCGGGCGTCTCCACCTGCACCACTAGCGCGGCCGATCAGGCGAATCCCTCGGCATTGCCGGATGGCTGCACGCGTCAGGCATAACTGCGCCTTCATTCGCTGATACTCGGGACGTTGCAAGTCCGCTGGCGTCCCCGCAAACGTCTGTAAACACTCAACATCCATCGCTTGTGCCACCAACTGCGCTTGCCGCAGCAGATCCACCCGCATCTCGTTGTCGCTCCGCTGTACCGTCCACCAAGTCAGAACCAAGCCCGCTACCAGCACGCATCCCATCCCCGACGCACGCGTCAACTGCTCCTGTAATAGCTTCATCTGGGGTTGTTTCTCAAGTCGGACATACAGCTTGGGCTCGCACCGTGAGCCTCAGTAATAGCAACCCGAGTATCGACGCCGTGCGCATAGACGGGACTAATGCGCCATCTTACTACCTAGGTCAAGCGGAACTTTTACGGATCTTCGCACCCGGGACATTGAGGAGGCAATCTCCCGCCTTCTCCGCAAGGCCCCGTAGTGGGGGGCTGTGACCGCCTCTACGCAGGATCTGCGGTTCAACCCTCTGTATTTGAACAACGGCCTATCCGTGGAACTTCTGAATTTATGCTTTCGCATCCCCGGATCTAACCAGTCAGGGTGAACTCGACCAATTATCACCAAGGATTCCAAAATCCACGAAATCGACTTTCCCGTTGCCGTCGATGTCCGAGGTAAGTCCCGACTGCTGCTTGCGCCAATCGGTGCCCATCAACTTGAGGTCGAGCAGGTCCACCTTGCCATCCATGTTGAGATCTCCTGGCGGAGGGTTAAACAATGAGACGTTATCAAGATAGACGGATTTGATTGAGCCCCCCAGATTGAAAACCATCATGGAACTTAAATCCGTAGCGGCTGTCATGGTGAAGACGTAGCGATAGTGCTGCTTGGTCGTGGTGAGATTCGGAATCTTGGTACCGCTGTAGTTAGTGTTAGAAGAACCGTTCTGCATCACCTTGGCCTCGATGGTTCGCGTCCCGCTGCTCGTCCATGCGTCAAACTCAAAGACGTAAGTATTGCCCAAGACGATGGGCAGACCGGTTTGCTTCAACTGGATGCTTGCGGTGCTGCTGCCGCCATTGGTGATCACATGACTGCTGTAACCGCTGGTGGTGGACCAGGTCGCAGCCGCAGGACTGGTGACCGATGAGGCCCAAGAAGCCGTGCCACCGGAGAAATTACCGTTGGCGACCATATTCTGTCCGGGTTTGATAATATTAACGGCGACGTTCTCCTCGTTAGAATAAGGACCTTCCACGCCGTTCTTATTGACGGCGGTGACTCGGAAGTAATACGTCTGGCCACTCGTCAGATTGCTGAGGCTCTTCATCGTTGTGCCCGAGGTTCCCAGCAGAGTGGTGGGCTGCGGCGAGGTGCCACCATAGATGCGATAGGTCACCACGCTGCTATCGCCGAATTGGTTGAAAAGCAGTGTCACGTTATCTGGATACGCCTCAAGAATCAGATAGGGCTTGAGCGCGACTCCCTGCCACGGGCAACGCCAAACTCGGTAGGCCTCATATTGACTCACCCAGTTCATCTCGAACGCCTTGGTGCCATCGGGGCGAACTTCGGTGAGCTTTGGGTAGCCGCCTAGCACCCAGTTGATCAATGTATTACCGTTAGGCAGACGCTGAACATCGCCCATGTAATAGGAGAACAGGTTCGTCGGGGCTTCCAAGTATTGCCAGACGAGGGTGGCTGTCATAGCGACGGGATCCACCACGTATTCGACGCCGCGGGACACCTGGGGACTATGGCCGTTGCCATTGTCAAAGAGCGTATAGTGGTTGTTGCCCAGTGCACGCACGGCATGCTGATTGCGTTGGCCGTTGAGTGGATCATTGAGATAAGTGAACTGGTTGTGGGTACCGCCGAGGCGCCAGATAATCTCACCTGTGTCGCGATTGATCTTGGTGACCTCACTGGTATTGCGGCTAGAGAGCAGGATGTGGCCGTCGCTATCCACAGAAATGGCGTTCATGTGGGTGAAATCCCCGGGATTTGTAGGGTCCACGACAGTATTCTGGCCAGCGGGATCGAGATGGTCCCAAGCCCGCCACTGAAAGATGAGTTCGCCGGCCGGGGTGAATTGCTGGATGCAATCTTCGGTGATGCCGACACTCGTGCCGGCCCCGGAAACATAACGACTCAGGTCCACTGTCTGGCCGTTCAAGCCGATGAGGAAATACGTTCCATCCGCGAGCATTTGCAGCTCGTGCTCATCCACACTATAACCGTTGGTGGTCCAGTATTCAGCAATCTTCTCGTAGTGAGTGTTCATCCCGTAGAAGTACTGGCCTTTATCCCGCGCCAACAGGGTGAGTACACCGTTGGGCTGCACTTTCATATCGCGCCGCTCGTCGGGCATTCGCTGGTACCAGATGGGCGAGCCGTTATTATCAAAGATAACGTTGTAGCACTGGCCGCCGCCACCACGGTTGTCGATGAAGATGGGATCCGCGCAAGGATTGTTGTTGGTGGTGATGCTGATGAACGGGAAGTTGCTGGGGACCGACACCCCGTTAGGCATGATGCCAGCCTTGCCGGGCGATGCCACCGGATTACCAAGCGGTGGGGCCGGCGCTGCTACTAGGGGCTGTGAGGCGCCGCTACCGGTGATGACCCACGGCGAGAGCACCCAGCCGGGAACCACTTCGGATGGGGTGGTGGTGGCTTGGCCGGGCTTGGCCCAGCCGACTGCGAGGTTATCGCCGCCACCGCCCTCCTTCTGCAATGCCTCAACATAATACTTTTGACCGGCGACCAAATTGATCGCAGCAGATTTTTGTTCGGCAAAATTGGACCATTGTCGCGAATTCGTCCATCCGGGGACATAGGCAATCCTAGTTTTGTTAGCAGGATCGGCATTGGTGCTCAGCCACAGTTCGCTGTTGTCATCACTGGCGACCCAAAACACATAAGTGCCAGTGCTCGGTGCCGTGATATATCCGCGAACCCGGGTGCCGTAGTTATCCGCCCAATCCGTCGGTGCCTCAAAGCTGAAGAGGTAATCGCGGGCTGTGGGAGTGCTTGGATAATTGGCGTTTGACGTCAGATCACTCACTGCAGTGCCGGCAATACCGGTCCAGTACTCGCGCAGAATCGTGCCAGTGGGTTCAATAAAATTCAGTTCCGCCAATTGCACCGCGCTGGCAGTGGTAGGATCGGCCACCTTGGTGATCAGCAAGCGATAGCCGCGGTAGGCGGTAATATTGGTGAAGGAGTAAGTGTTTTTCAGCCCGCGACTGACGAACGTCTGGCCGGTCCGGCTATCCAGCAATGTCAGATTGCCGACTGCATCCACCCCGTAGAAACGCCAGTCCATGGGATCGCGTGCCGGAACATCGTTAGCCGAAGTGATCGAGTAACTGGTGACATAGTGAGTATCAGTTCCCGGATACATGTACTGGATCCAACTTGAAATCGTGCTTCCATTGGGTGCCACGGCATCATACCATTTGGTGGTCACGTCGCCGTCAAACGCCTTCTCCTTTGTTTCGTTAGGTGGATTATCGCCGCGGGCGGTAATGACGGGGTTGTCCGGCATGTGGCCGGAGATCATAAATGTGTATTGATAGGGTTGAAGAGTGCCGGCTGACGTCTGCGGGGCCAAAGAGACGGTGACCAATTCGTTAGATTGAAACGTGTTAGTCATTTCAAAGATGACGGTGCGCTTGTCGCCGGCAATCTTGGTCGTGCCCGAATGAATGCCGCTGCTGGCACCGCTCACCTGAATGAACTGGGCCAGATTGGTGACCAACGTCGGATCCACATTCGTAAAGCGCACCAGAACAAATTTCGTTTGCGTCGGGGTGTACTCAGCCCCAGGCAGAGGCGAAAGGTACATGTATCCGAGATTGCGATAGGCACCGGTGTCGGCCCGGGTGCCAGTCGCCGCCAGCAACAGGGTGGCCAAAGCGACAAGGATTTGATAGGCACGGTTCATGGATGATGGATGAAAAACTGCCGCACGGGGCTATTCCGCCAGCCGCCCTCGCAGCCGCGAAAATTGCATTCCTCCGCCAAAGCGCTCGAAAGTTGTCCAGACCTGTCAGCGTGTCAATCCACAATTAATACGGAATGAGATCCAAGCCCCAAGAGAAGACAAGCCAAGTTTCGCGCTGCCCGGGAGCTCTTTTATGAGGACAAACGAGCGGCCTGCCCGATGCCGTTCAACTAGGCAGAGGGGAGCCAGGCAGGAAGAAGCAGCCAGCTTGCTTGGCGAGTGTCAGAGCCTCACGGAGTGTGGGCGTCCTCGCCCACAATTGCCCTCAACAAGCAAGGGTACGAAGGGATACCCGGAAGAGAATTCGAGGTTGCGCTCAGGTCTCATTTTGAGCAATATCTCGCGAGGAAGATACTAACATGCCGGAAATTTCAATGCATTATGGGATCACCTGCCCCGATGCGCCCTACACCGGGGCAATGCTGGAGCCAAGAACCTCCCAATAAAACGCCTCTACCCAACCGGTGCGACCTCCCTAGCATCAACTCCAACCAAATCAGCTTCACCTCCGGCCGTGACCCCCACCATGCATGCCTGTCTACTTGCAGCCCGTCCCAAGACGCTTCCCGCCGCCGTGGTGCCGGTATGGGTCGCTTGCGTGCTCGCTTGGCTCCTTACCGGAGCCTGTGACCTGCGGCTGGCCAGTTGCACCTTGGGCGGTGCCATCGCCATCCAGATTGCGACAAATTTCTTCAACGATGCCATCGATTCGCACAAGGGGGCGGACACCTCCCGCCGCCTCGGGCCGACGCGGGCAACCGCCTCGGGCCTGCTATCGGCCCGCACGGTGTTGGCGTGGGCGACGGGCTTTCTGGGGTTGGCGGTCGTGTTCGGGAGCGTGCTCTATCAGGCGCGGGGCTGGCCGGTATTGCTCATTGGCGGTCCCTCGTTATTTCTCGCCTACGGGTACACCGGTGGGCCGTTTCCGTTGGCATACCGCGGCCTTGGCGAAGTGTTTGTCGTCCTCTTCTTCGGATTGATTGCGGTGGCGGGCTCCGTCTATATCCAAACTGGCGGATGGCCGGTTGCCGCCTTGCTGCTAGGTTTGCAGACCGGCCTGCTCTCTGCGGTTCTCATTTCCATCAATAACCTGCGGGACCGGGCCGAGGATGCCACCACCGGCAAGCGCACGCTGGCCGTGCGCTTCGGACATCGGGCCGCGGTGGCCGTCATCGCCCTCGAATTGGCGTTGGCGGCGCTAGTCGGCGGCGCTTGGATCCTCCTGGGCCACAGCCCGCTAGCGGTCGCCGGGGTTCCTATCGTTTTATTGGGCTGGTGGATTTTCCACGGAGTGCTGACTCAGCCGCCCGGTCCAGCGTATAACCGCCTACTGGCGCTTGGCGGGGTTTTATTGCTGGTGTTCGCAGTTGTGTTTCACGGGGCGGCGCTGCTCGAATCCTTGAAACACTAAAGAAATTTGTATCGCTAGAATCAAACAAGAACCATGAATATAACAACTGCTAAAATCTCTTTGAAGTGCGCGGCGCTGGCTGCGTGCGTTGCAATTGGACGGGCCGAATCCATGAAACAGCCGCAGATCGATCCGCTGGACAATTTCAATGTCGTCTGGAATACGCCTAGCGAGAACGCGCAGGGCTCGATGCCTCTGGGCAATGGCGATGTGGGCATCAATGCCTGGCTAGAGGCTCACGGGGACCTGGTCTTTTACGTCAGCAAGACCGACGCCTGGAACGAGGATTCACGCCTGTGCAAAATCGGCCGGATCCGTGTGAAATTTGACCCTCCCCTGTCACCAAAGGACAGCTTTCGACAGGAACTCAAGCTGCGCGACGGCGTCATCGAGATCACATCAAAGATCAAAAATCAGCCCGCCACAATTCGGTTATGGTTAGATGCAGACCAGCCAGTTGTGCGGATGGAATCGTTAGCATCCGAGCCGGTGAGTTGCAGCGCACAACTGGAACTGTGGCGCTTGCACGAATTGCCCGTGAGTGACATCGACGAGTATGGCCACGGCGATGGCAAAAACCCCCTGGCACAGTCATACAACCTCAAAACACTGACAGATGTGGTGCTACCCGACGCAGGGCCGCGGCTGGTCTGGTATCACCGCAACACGCGATCGGTCTATCAGGTTTGCTTGGAAGTCCAACATCTCGAGGCGCTCAAAGGCAAGTTCACCGATCCCCTGTTGAATCACACTTTCGGGGCCAGCTTGCGAGGCTTGGACATGGTTCCAGACGGCAACAAGGCCCTCAAATCCACCAAACCGGCCAAGCTGCATCAATTGGCGGTGTGCGTGCTAGCGGAACGCTCGGATACCGCCGAGGCGTGGCAGAAAGATCTGGAGAAATTGGAGTCGCGGGCCTTTCAGCCCGAATTCCACAAGACTCGATTGGAAGCCGCAAAGTGGTGGCATGCGTTCTGGGACAGGAGTTGGGTGTATGTTGGGGCGCAAGCAGGGGCTGCCTCTGACGATGCGGCTGTTAAACAGATCGGGGCACCATCACCACCGACCGATCTAACCCAGGGATACGTCTTGCAGAGATTCATGAACGCGTGTTCTGGACGCGGCGCTTCGCCGATCAAATTCAACGGCTCAATCTTCACCGTGGAAAAGCAGCCGGGTGCCTCAGCAGACGCGCCGGACGGGAATCCCGACTGGCGCTGCTGGGGCGGCCCCTACTGGTTTCAAAACACTCGACTGAGTTATTGGCCGATGCTCGGCAGCGGAGATTTCGAAATGATGGACCCGTGGTTCCACATGTATCTAGAGGCCCTGCCACTCAGCAAGGCTCGCATGCAAACGTACTATAAGTTTGAAGGTGCCGCTTCATTCCAGGAAACCATGCATTTCTGGGGAATGCCGGATAACAGGGACTGGGGCTGGGGCAACGCTGGGCCCGAGCCAGGCAACGTCTGCATCCATCAGTATTGGAGCGGCGGCTTGGAGCTAACTGCATTCATGTTGGACAGATACGACTTCATCCAAGATGAGTCCTTCGCCCGCAACACGCTGGTGCCCCTGGCCGATCCGATCATCGCCTTCTTTGACCAGTTCTGGCAGAAGCGCGATGCCAACGGGAAAATCATTGTGGACCCGGCGCAGTCGCTCGAGGCCTTGCCGTGGACGGTCAACCCGATGCCGGAGATTGCAGGCTTGCGCTTTATCCTGCCGCGTCTGCTTGCCTTGCCGAGGAATATCACCAGCGAGGCGATGCGTTCGCGCTGGACGCGGATCCTCAACGAATTACCGCCGGTGCCGGTCGCCGAGGTGGATGGCGTGAAGCTGCTGCGTCCCTCCGGCAGTTTCAAGGGTGGCAACTATTCCGAGAACCCAGAGTTATATGCCGTGTTTCCCTACCGGCTCTTCGCCATAGGCAAACCCGACCTAGATATGGCCCGCGCAACCTACGCCAAACGTGTCAATCGTGCCAACTACGGCTGGTGCCAGGACAGCATCCAAGCCGCCTGCCTTGGCCTCGGCGATGAAGCCGGACGTCAACTGGTTGCACGCGTCACGAGCCACAAAGCCTACCGGTTTCCAGCGATGTGGTCGGGCTTTGACTGGATTCCGGACCAGGACCAAGGCTGCAACATTCTGACGACTCTGCAATGGATGTTACTCCAATCCGACGGGCAAAAGATATATGTCCTGCCGGCCTGGCCCAAGAACTGGGACGTCTCGTTCAAACTTCACGCACCACTCAACACGACAGTGGAAGGGGTATATAAAGCTGGAAAGATGCAGAACTTCAAGGTCACACCTGAATCACGGCTGAAGGATGTCGTGAACATTTTCCAGTAAGAATACGAACGCATCAGATGAGCCAAGCACCGAGAAATATGAGGCTTGTGTCGATCGGGAAATCAGGTCACTTGATCTGGAACACGATGGTCTTGATCACATCAGTAGCTGCTTAGGGGCGGCCTCCAATGCGCCGTCCAATGCAAATTGGAAAACGTGTTTATCAGCACCGGTGCCTACAACGAGCAAGCCTCCAAACCCACCCATGACACCAGCAGACTGGTGACTCCGGCGTGCAATAATACCGCATCGACGATTCCACGAAATGGGTGTGTGACTGATATTACTCCCGCATTGTGGTCAACGAGCACACCGATGGGTTTAGGGTTGGGCATGCTTGCCCGAGTTTGCCGCAGCCGCCCGCTCTGGTAGCACCTTGTTGAGTTCCCGGTCATAGGTCAGCAGCCCGTTGCACTCGGTTTCCACGTCAGTGAGCTGGGTGTAAATGACGGCGGACAAACCGGCTTGGACATTGAGTTCCCATGCCTTGGTCAACAACTTCTCGTACCCGCTGGTTAGTTCATCGATACTCTTGGTGCCTTGGTAGCCCCAGGTTTTCTTACTCCAAGTGTGGCCGTCCACCGGCAGGCCAAGTCCCCCAAACTCGCCCAGTACAGCCGCCCTATTGGCTTCGGGCTTGGGAGATTCGGGACCAGGATAACTGTGCTTATCGATCACGTCCCCGCAGTTTTTGTCATCATTGCCGCTGGCATTGTTGACCAACCGCGAAGGATCCAGACCTTTTACTGCCGCTACTAGCTCCTCCGTGTCATGCTGGCCCTGGTTCTCATTGAAAACAACCCACATGATGATGGCCGGGTGATTCCAATGACTTGTCACCATGTTCACCAATTCCGATTTGAACTGCGGATTATCGAGCGGCTGATGCTTGTCAGTGTATGAATTGGCGCATGGCATATCCTGCCAGACCAATAAGCCGAGCTTGTCGCACCAATAATACCAGCGGTCTGGCTCGACTTTGACGTGTTTACGCGTGGTATTGAATCCAAGGCGCTTGGTCTCTGTGATATCAAAGCGAAGGGCCTCGTCGGTAGGCGCGGTATAGATCCCGTCCGGCCAGAATCCTTGGTCGAGTGGCCCAACCTGAAACACCGGCTTGTCATTGAACATCATGCGGGTGACGCCTTTATCGTCCTTGCCCAGCGCGATTTTCCGCATCCCAAAGTAACTCGTCACAGAGTCGGCTTGAGGCGTCAAGCGCTGACCACTGGTGGTCACTTTTAAGTCATAGAGGAAAGGAGACTCGGGCGACCACAACTTGGCACTGGGAATTTTGACCACCAGTTCATCGGCCGCCGCACCTTTTGCCTCGCCGATCTTAGTCGGCCCGTCATAGACTTCAACGTTGGCCAATAAATTGCCGTCGTCCTTACCTGCGACGGCGGCCACCTTAACCCGCACACATCCTTGATCGACGTCGGGGACGATCCTTAGCGAATCAATATGCGTCGGGGCCACCGGTTCTAGCCAAACAGTTTGCCATATCCCGGTAGTTGGAGTGTACATGATACTGCCCGGCTTAAGCTTCTGCTTGCCGCGCGCTTGGCCGCCAAGATCTGTCGGATCAAACACCTCCACCACAATCTCCTGAGCCCCATCATTCTTCAAGGCTCCAGTCATATCATAACTAAATGCATCATAACCGCCGCGGTGCACGCCAAGGCTCTTGCCGTTGACGGTCACCTTCGCTTCCCAATCCACTGCGCCAAAGTGCAATATCACCTGCTGGCCGCTCCATTCCTTGGGAATGTCAAAGGATCGGCGATAGATCAGGCGATCCACGTGCTTCATCACACCAGATAGGGCGGATTCCACCGCGAAGGGCACCAAAATCTTGGCCTCCGCACCATCGCCAAGTTTAAGGTCCCATAAGCCGTTGAGATTCAGCCAGTCTTTGCGGACCATCTGCGGCCGCGGATACTCGGGCAGGGCATGTTCCGGCGACACATCCTTCGCCCAGCGCGTCTTCAATGGCCCGGCGGCAGGCTGCCAATCGGCCGCCGCTGCTGGTATCATCAACGGAAGAGAGAACATCGCTGCAATAAGGCAATTCCGTTCGCAGGTGGATTGGTTGATTCGTTTTGCTTTCATAGTTATGTCTTTTTGATTCTGTCAATTCCTCAGGCGGGCTATTTAGCGTCTTCCAGCGGCACCTCGCAGAACGTCAGCGCAGCGATGCCGTTTTTCCCGTAAAGCAGTGTCTTGGGATCCCATTTCTTGTCAGTGAGATAGGTGATGGTCTTCGCGTTGCCGGCGGCCGCCAACTTGAGTGTTAGAACGTTGCCGGAGAGACTTCCCGAAGTGATCTTACCGGCCTCGCCGTCCAAATACAACTGGCTGGCCACAGCGTCGATCCAAGCCACTGGCTGGTCAAACTCCAAGGCAATCTCGTCGTGCTTGGCGCTGGTATAACCCGCGTGTTTCAGATCGGCAGCGCTAACTGGCTGCGCAAATTCCCTGCCACAAGCATCCCTCTCCAAAAGAGGTGCCATGCGCAGGCCCATGACCTCGTAGTCAGAAGTTTTGAAGTGGCAGTTGGCTCCACTGGGGATATCAAGCGTGGGCATGACAGTGAGGCTTGAATAGAGACGTGCAAGGCCGCGCTGGACATCGCGCAGCTTGTCACTGTGGCGGTTACCACCCTGGGAGCAGGCATTGGGCCAGATTTGGAAGATGTAATAATTCCTGAGATTAGGAAAATCCTGTTTCCATGCCGCAGTCAGATCCAGCCAGTACTGCTGGTACATTTCGCAGCCGTAGCAATTGTCCGGGCCGTCAAACCCCTGGTCGGCTTCGCCCTGGTGCCAGAGCACACCACGGATACCATGGGTTAGCTTCGCCGCGATCACCCGATGCTTGAGGTTGTCGTAGATTGGCCGCTCTTTGTTAGCGGTTCTTATGTGATCTGGCATGTGTTCATCAATGCGCGTGCCGCCAACCGCCCCGTTAAGAATGCAAACAGGAATCTTCTCATCCTCGACCAACTTTTTTGCCATTGCCATACCCCATGCACTGATGAAATAGATGCGGTCTGGAGATGTGGGCGTTAGCCTCTCCACCACAGCATTGCCCCACCCCCCGGCAAGTGGGTCGCCGCCGACCTCACCGTTGCCGCCAAACGAGCGGATCCACGGACTGTTGGTGCGCGTCAGATCCTGGCGTTTGTCGGTGTTCTCGTAATTATAGCCAACTGCATTGGACTGGCCCTGTATAATGTAAGCATCGCCGCAAACCAGATTGTTGACTGTCTGTTGGACTTTCTCGACATCGCCGGTCTTGGTGCCGAACTCGATCTTGTAGATGACAAGGCCCGGCTTGAGCTTAATCGTGAATGCATAACTCTTGTCAGCCTTGGGCTTCTGGATCTCTGTCTTGAACGGCTTGCCGTCAGCATAGACCTTCAAGAAAACGGGTTCTGCTTGGCCAGCTAGAGATCCATTGAAATAGAGCGTGCCTTCGTTGTTGTCATCGCGGGCAAAGAACTGATTATCCACTGGCTTCTCATCCTTGTCTGGCAGGCGCTGCACCCACACATCCTTGGCCGGTTCCTTAACAAGAATTTGAATTGTCTGTGAGACGGGCGTTCCTCCATTCGTGGCCGTGGCGGTTACCGTCAGCTTTCCACTGTTTTGAGAGCGTTTGAGGATCAATTTGCCTGGGGATTCTTCTTTGAGCAGCGCCATTCCGGAGACCGCCCACTTGCATTTCACGTCTGCCGCCCCCTTGGTCTGCAATGCCTGAAGATTGGTGATCTGCGGCAGCACCTCGATGGTGTCCCGGCCATTCCACGTTGCGGGGGCCAGCAAGGTATATACAGGATCTGGGATATCCTTCTTGATGGAAACGGGGATGTCCAATGTCTTCACCTGATCACCAAAGACCGCCTTGAATTGGAGAGTAAATGACGAGTCAGCTGCAACCCGGCCGGCATCCAACGTGTAGGAGAACCGATCAACTGCGGCGACGGTTTCCTGAGAGCCCCGTTTGATGATCCAGTAGAGTTTATGAGCTCCACCCGCCTTAGCCCGCACGGTTACACTCTTGCCCTCCAGCAGTTCGATTGATTTGACGGAGGTCGCAAACTCGGAGCCTGACTGCACCAATGGCCCAACAACGGTTTGCTGCGGCTTCTGATTCTCATACTGGAGTTTCACCCAATCGGCAGAGCGCGCAACCTTGGATATACGCACCTCGTCCATATCACCTTTGTACACATAGCCGCCCCATCCGCCCATCCACATTTTTGCCGGACTCTTGATATCCAATGGATCGTCTGCACGGGTCGAGCTACCATCAAGGCGGCCGTTTACGTATAGCCGGGAATCACCTTTCTGGCAGGTATGAATTACGTGTACCCATTCGTTCATCGGAATCTTGCTGGTGGCCGAGATGCCCGAACCGGAGCCATAACAATCCATCGACATGTGCGGCGGCTTGCCCAAAATCATCTGCACGACAGCCTTGGGCTCGCCGTTGCCCCAGCACACAACGCGGTCCCCCGATCTCTCAGCTTTGAACCATAGTTCGGTGGAGTGCGGACTGGGGCCAGTAGGGAAAGTGGTAATACTATCGCCACAATTGATGCCCTTGCCAGGTTCAAAATGCCGTCCCTGCCCTATCACACCTGCAACAGCCACGGTCCCCTGGTCCTTGCCTTCGAGATTCTGCGTCTCATCCTTGGTTGGATCATCCAAGTGCCAAACACTGACGTATCCGTTTGAATCATTGAACACAGCCTTGCCGTTCGACTCACTCTTGGCATCGGCCTTGCCCCAAAACATGTCTATCTTTTGGTGCGCGTTGCCCTTGATAGTCGGGATTCGCAGCCAGATGATTGACCCGGCGGCATTCCACGCCTCAATCTGATAGGCCAGAGGCTTGCCCGCTGCGGCGAAGCGCAGATCCTCTCCCTTGGCCTGGGCCTGTGTGAAATCAAAAGCATCCTTGTCCAACTTTAACAGCAGCGGAAATCCTCCTTCCGTGGCTATGGCAGGCAAATCAGCACCATCCGGAGTAGTTAGGATATAAAATGAGCCGGTGTGATGCCAGCCTGGGTATTGGGCGATGCCCGCTTGGACTAGAGCGAGCAGGGTGAACCCGATGGTTGCGATATACTTCTTCATGGGTAAGATCATAGATTCGTTATTTAGATTCAGCAGGTTTCACCGTGGCGGGCTTCGGTGGCACGAATGCCGGGGGCAGAGTGGCATTCCAATCGTCCCAGGCCTTGTTGAGATCAGCGACCACGTCCGGCTTTTCACTAGCAACGTCATATTGTTCGGCCGGGTCCTTGCCAAGTTCATACAACTCCGGCTGCTTGGGTTTGCCTTTGAATCGCACCGCTTTCCAATGGTCTCGAACGATTGCGCATTGGTCGTTGAGTTTCCAAAACAGGTCGCCATGTGGCGGGCCAGACTTCTCACCACGGAGGAATGGCAGCACATCGAGTCCGTCCACATCTTTTGGCGGCGCAGTGCCGGCCATAGCGGCAAAGGTGGGCATGAAGTCCAGAGAGCTAACTGGCTCGGAATACTCCTTGCCCGCAGGCAGGACACCGGGCCAGCGCCAAACGAAGGGCACCCGCTGACCGCCCTCATAAATCCCCCATTTGCCACCGCGGAGGGGCCCGTTATTGCCCCCTTGTGAGATCCAGCCACCGTTGTCGGATATATAGATGACCAGTGTTTTTTCATCGAGCCCGCTTGCCTTTAACTTTGCCATGATGTGGCCAATTTCCTCATCCATCTCAGTGACCAAAGCGCAGAAGTTGCGCCGCTTGGCATCATTGATCGGCGAATTGGTGAAATTCGGATCAGTGACATCAGAAAACCTGGCAGCGACAATATCTTTTCGAGCCCCTTCTAACGGTGTGTGCGCAGCATTGAATGCAACTTCCAAAAAAAACGGTTTGTCTGAGTGGCGGTCAATGAAGGCACAGGCTTCTTCGGCGAACGCCACCGTGCTGCGCCGGGTTTCCTTCACCGGTTCCTCACCCCGGATCAAGCTGCCTGGGGTATAACTGGTTTCATAACTATAAAATCCAAAGAACTCCTGAAAGCCGCGCCGCAGCGGCGTGAATTCCTTGGTTTCGCCCACACCTAAATGCCACTTACCCACCAGACCCGTGGCGTACCCAGCACCGCCAAGCACATCCGCCAATGTCTTGAGGCCGAGATCCAGTCCCATGTTCTTTGTTTCAGCCAGACGATTGTTTTCCAAACTATTGCGCTGCTGATATCTCCCGGTCAATATCGCCGCCCGCGACGGACTGCACAGCGCGGCTGTCACATAACCGCTGGTGAACCGGATGCCTTCGGTCGCCAACTGGTCAATGTTGGGCGTTTTGATTTGCTTGGAACCGTAACAACCAATGTCGCCCCACCCAATATCGTCACCAACCATCAGCAAAATGTTAGGCTTAACCGGTGGCGGAGCGGCACCTTGAAGCGAACCCGCAAGCGAACTAGCGACAACTAAGCAGCAGCAGATGGATTTGGCAGTCATGATAATCGGTCTATAGCAGGGCTGATACAAATGGATCATCCGCATGGTGAATTTGCAGTGGAATCATCGTATCTATCGATGAATTAGGTCATTTACCCTCGGCAGGGCCTCGCTCGTAAGCGGCCTGACGCGAAGTAATGGCGTGGATCCTGGCCACATCGAACTTGGGTTTTCGATCATAGTAATAGAGGCCGTTCTTTTCCTGCTCGACGTCAGTCAACTGTGTGTAACAGAATCCAAAGAGATGTGGATTATCGAGCATCGCATCGATTGTGCCTTTATAGCGGGCATAGAACTCGTCAAGGCTTTTTGGGCCCTCGCCATAACTCCAACCGCCTTCTGTGGACCAACCGACTCCACCAATTTCACTCACCATGCACGGGATCACGCGCTCGGCCTTTGATGGCGCGGTGGTGGCTTTACCCACTGGAGCGGACCCATCTTGGGCAGGGACGGCAAGTTGCTTCATCCAGCGATTGCGCAGGATATCCGGCTTGCCTTCATAATCGTGGGCATCGACGACTTCAGGGTGCGGCAGCGTGTGTGTCCAGCCGCTTGTTTCTAACGCAGGCCGGGTGGGATCAATGGCTTTAGTTAGATTCCAAATCATCCGTGAGAGTTCCCCTGCTCTTTTGTCTTGTTCGTTGAATGGGCACCAACCGACGATAGCTGGATGATTGCGGTCGCGCAGCAGCACCTCAGTCCACTCATTGACATAAGCCGAGTAAGCCTCGGGTTTAAAATCGAATCCCCAGTCAGGAAACTCACCCCAAACCATGTAACCGAGCTTATCGGCCCAATACAAGAATCTCGGTTCAAACACCTTCTGATGCAAGCGGGCACCATTATAGCCGCAGGCCATTGATCTTGTTATGTCATTTTTGAGTTCCTCATCTGAAGGAGCGGTCCACAGGCCATCCGGATAGAACCCCTGATCGAGGATGAGGCGTTGGAACACCGGCTTGCCGTTGATCAAGATTTTGCGGCCGTCGATGGCGATTTTTCGCAAGCCGAAATAGCTATTGAGCACATCGATTTTATCTTTGCCACTGTAGAGAGTGAGCTTCAAGTCATACAAGAATGGAGCGCCTGGCTCCCAGAGTTTCTTATCCTTGAGATTGAGCACCAGAGTGTTGAGCCACGGTCCTTTGCCACTGTCTGATCCGCTGAGTTTGCCGTCTGCGAACGCCTCCGCCGTGAGAGTTAGATCTGTGTCACTGCCGTTTATTTTTGCATCGATGAGCACCCGCGAGTTATCTGGATCGGGAATCACTGAGATGGATTCGAGGAATGACGAGCCTACGGCCTCGAGCCACACGCTCTGCCAGATACCGGTGGTGCGTGTGTATATGCAACCACCACTGTCATCGGGCGATTGTTTGCCCCGCGGTTGAAGGCCAGACCACATGTCGTCGAGCACCTTGACGACAACTTCGTTAGGGCCGGTTTTGAGGGATTTGGTAATTTCGAAATTGAAGGCGGCGCTCTCGCCGATGTGAGAGCCTGCGAGTTGACCGTTGACATAGATCCAAGGTTGGTAATCGACGCCACCGAAGTGAATACGCACACGTTTACCGATCATGGTCTGGGGCAGATCGAAAGTTCGGCGATACCAGACGTGCTTAAGTTTCTCTTTGTTGCCGAGGCCGCGGCCGGAGAGTTTGCTCTCTGGGCAGAACGGGACGGTGATCTTGGCATTGAGATCTTTGCCATAACTCAGACCACGGGCATCGCCATCGGCGGCCTTGTCAATCTCGAACTGCCACTCGCCATTCAGCGTCAGCCAATTGTCGCGCTGGAGATCCGGGCGAGGGTGCTCGGGACGCGGCACTGCAGCGGCGACGCTGGAAGCGGCGGTGAGAAGGCCAGCAAGCACTGCCAGAGCATTCATCCAAGGGTGATACATTTTCATGTTTTTGACTATTTGTTATCTATGGGTTTGTGAAAATCAGGTGAATATGGGCTGACCGGTGAGGAAGGGGAAGGAATGCAAACTACTTGGCGGTGACGGGCACGATTTCTACCCGATGAGCCTGCATGACCAGAGATTTGCGGACTGCGTCGAACAACTCAGGCATTTTCTTCATCCGCTCGTTGAATACCGCGCTGCGCTTGGCTTCGACTTGTTCCTGAGAAATTTCCATAAATTCAGGAACGCCACCAGCGCGCAACACCCCGCCAAAGATTTTATCATGGAAATAGCTATTTTTGGCGTTGATGGCGGACCAGACCAACTTCAATTGTTCGGCAATCGGGCCAGCGTTTAGAACTGCAGCTGCCAGATTGACCCCGGCACCTAACTCGTCAGCGGAGCCATCCGCCACCTTCACCCCGCCCAGGCGAACCTCATAGTGTCCGGGCTTGAGGCCGACGATCTTCAAGTGGTAGTCGTTCATTTGGTCGCGGAGTGGCACCCATTGCAGAATGCCTTTGGCATCCGTCTCGGGAAAGAATGGCAGGGCATTGTCCTTCTGTTGGAACTGAATGGTTCCATCGGCGGCGACTTTAAATTCGTCGATCGCGCAGTTGACTTGTTGAATGACTTTGCGTGAGGCAACGTCAATTTCGACTGAGGCCACAAGCGGCGGGAAGCCCATGCCCTTGAGAATTTCGGCCGCCATCAGGGCTTGACCGGGAGGGCCGGGATGGACGACATCACCGCCGCCGATGCGGTTTTTGGGATTGGCGGCGCGGGCCTTGTCGATGGCCGCGACAAACGGATGGAACTGGTCGATGAACAGGGCGTTGCCGTTAGCAGCGGCGGTCTGCTTGACAGCGGCGGAGAATTTTTCGAGATTCTGGATGAATGGCAGGACAGACGGCCCCTCATCCATCACCTCGGCGGGGGTCGTGGTGCACCAAGCGACGCGGATGTTAGCAGTTTTCGCTTGGTCGGCGATTTTCTGCATGGACGTGGTGAAGTTCTTGAACTGGCCTTCATTGAAAGTGCTGCCGGGCCCGCCACAATCGTTCATTCCGAAGTTCACAGTCATGGCGGTGGCACCGAGGGCCAGCACATCGCGCTTGAAGCGTTCGCTACCGCCGCCAGCGCCGTCACCGCCGATACCGACGTTAAAGAAACGCAAATCTTTAGTTGGGAAACGGGTGAGCGCCCAAGCTTCGACATAACTGCTATACAAATGTTGTTCGGTGATGCTGTCGCCCATCATGACGACCTTGTCACCGTTTTTCAGAAAGAAGTCGGCGGCAGCACAGGGAATTGCGGACAAGAGCATACTGGCGGCGGCGGCTGTGGAGGATTGCAATGGGTGTTTCATGGTAGGATCGTCTCTTGGTAAACTGCAGCGCAGCAGATACGGGAGATCTTGGTAGATGTTTCACCGATAGGTTCACCCGTCGGCCCGGCGGCGCGGGTTGCGCAATTCCATTTCGCGGGTCCGTTTTCGCCAATCGCGGCGCGGGGATTTTTCACCCGGTGTGGGAGCCGGGACTGGGGCTTGGTAGTCGAAGCCTCGCAAGCGTTTGTGCGGGAGCCGTTGGCCGATGAAGAGTTCGAGCCGATCCAGCAGGTTAAGGTCTTGCTTGGGAACGAAGCTGATGGCGTTGCCTTGCGCTGCGGCGCGTCCGGTGCGGCCGATGCGATGGACGTAGTCCTCGGGATTGACGGGAAAATCAAAGTTCACCACATGGGAGACCGCATCGATATCGATGCCGCGGGCGACGATATCGGTGGCAACGAGGACCTGTGTCTTGCCGTCCTTAAAATCCTGCAGAGCCTGCAAGCGCTGGTCCTGGGAGCGGCTGGAGTGAAGTTTGGCGACCTTGATCTGGGCAAGCCTGAGGAAATTGGTGAGGCGATCCGCCCCATCCTTCATGCGGACGAAAACCAACACTTTTGCAAACCCCGGCTGCCCCAGCAACTCCAGCAACAGTGCGTTTTTTAAATGGGTCGGCACCTCATAAACGCACTGGGACACGGTATCCGCCGGATTCGAGCGCTTTCCGATCTGGACCATTTTCGGTTGATAGAGGAAGCGCCGCGCTAGGGACTCGACGTCTTTGGAGAAGGTGGCTGAGAACATCAGCGTTTGTCGGCGCTTGGGCAGGATGGTCACTATCGCTTCAATGTCGTGTACAAAACCCATGTCCAACATCCGGTCCGCCTCATCGAGAACCAACACTTCCAGCGATTGAAAATCGAGTTTTTGGCGACCTAGGAGGTCGAGCAAGCGACCTGGGGTGGCGACGATGATATGGACGCCTTTTCGGATGGCCTTGATTTGAGCGTCCTCCTCGACGCCGCCGTGGATGACGGCGGTTCGGATCGGGAGGTGCTGGCCATAGTTGCGGATATTGACGACAATTTGGACGGCGAGTTCGCGGGTGGGAGCGAGAATGAGCGCCTTGATGCCACGCAACTGTCCTTGGCGCTGGGCCAGACACAGTCGATGGAGCATTGGCAGGATAAAAGCGGCAGTCTTGCCGGTACCGGTCTGGGCAATGGCGATCAAGTCATGCCCTTGCATCACCTTGGGTATGGCCGCCGCCTGGACCGGCGTTGGGCGGAGATATCCTGCGTGTTGAATGGCACGGAGAATATCCGCCTCGAGTCCAAATTTGCTAAACGGCATGCGCGGAGCTTACGACACGCAGGCGGCAAATGGCACGCTTTTACTGTGGCACCCGCAGGATTGCCAATTTTGCGGGGCCAATTGTGGCCTACAAAAAAGGCGGCGGGCGTGATGCCCGCCGCCACTGGAGTTAAAAAAATCAAGGAGCAGCCGGAGGTGCGGCTGGAGCCGGGGCCGCGCCACCAGGAGCGCCGCCACCGCCGCCACCGCCACGGCGGCCGCCACCCCAGAGGGACTTACCGGCGGCTACGCGCTCTTTCTGGTCGGCGGTGTAGGCATCGGAACTAGCAACATAGGCTTGAGCGGCGGTCGGATCTTCCTGTATCCAGCGCATCGTGGAGACGCCCAGAGAACGGGTGCGACTGCCCTCATCGGTGATGGTCGTAGCCAAAGTAACCAAGTCAGCGGGCGAGCTCTTTGAATTGCTCATGATGTAGGCAGAAGCGGCGCTGTCACGCACCTCGCCGGGTTGCTGGCCATTCACAAACTTGAGGGCGGCGGCGGGATCCTGGTTCACCCAGTTAGGCATGACTTCGCGCATGGCACCACTGGTTGCGGCTGGGTCGTCTTGTTTGAGAAGCCAAGCGGCAGCGGCCTGGGGATCTTGTTTCGACCAATTTTGAGCGAGGGTTGACACGGCGGAATTGCGGTCGTCGCCAGCGGGCAGGGCTGCGATTTTTTCGGCTGCAAGTTGAGGATTATCCTTGGAGAGGCCGGCGATGGCCGAGGCCATGGCAGCAGGCTGTTGATCGGCAGGCAGCGTGCGAACCCAAGCTTCGGCAGCGGTGAAACTCTGGGCACCCCACTTGCGGGCAATGTCGTCATTAGCACTGCCTTGGCT
>JBAXCM010000006.1:0-28355 GCA_037141475.1 Verrucomicrobiota bacterium
CCCCCACATATACCAATATCACCGCGACATCAGCCATCCTCGGGGGCAATGTTGTAAATGATGGAGGAGGTGCGATAACTGCGCGGGGGGTGGTGTATTCGCCGACATCTATCAACAACAACCCGCAAATCGGCGGCTCGGGAGTCGTGAATATCACAACCACAGGAACAACCGGTGTGTTCACCCTGAATTCGGCAAGCCTGTCTCCAAGCACATCTTACACATTTGCGGCCTACGCCACCAATAGGGCCGGGACGAATTACAGCGCGACGGGGAATTTTACCACGTTGTCTCCGCCCAATATAGCGGTAGAACAACCTGCTGGAGTAACGATTGCAAGCGGGGGAACGAAAAGCATCGGCACCACCGTAATCGGCACTCCCATAAGCCTTACGTTCACCATTGAAAACACCGGTGGTAGCAATCTTACTGGCCTTTCCATCAGCAAGGACGGCAGCAATGCCAGTGATTTTTCGCTAACCACCAGCCCGACCGCACCAGTCAGTTCGGGCAGTTCCACCACATACGTTGTTCAGTTTCTGCCGACCACTGGTGCAACGGGAATACGCAGCGCAACCCTGCATATTGCCAGTAACGTCACAGGAAAATCCCCATACGACATAACTATCACAGGCCAAGCCCTGAGCTTCACCACCGACACGGATGGCGACGGCATGAGCGACGCCGTCGAATACAAACTGGCTTCACTTGGCTTCAACTGGCAGATCAGCCAGCCGGATTTGGTAAATACCTTCAAAGCCAACGCCAATACCGCTGGCTTCTACTCATTATCCCAAACCCAAGACCTCAACATCCACAACACGATCGTAGGACCTGATCCGGCCACTGGTCGAATTAAATTGACCATAGGTCTGGAGCAAAGCACGGACATGAACTCGTTCAATGCCATGCCCTTTACCGCTCCAGACACTTCGATCAATGCCGATGGAAAAATCGAATTCCTAATCACACCCATCAACAGAACCGGTTTCTATCGCCTCAAACCCAACTGATTTCCAGATCCCGCCTGGTTCGCCCGCAGCGTACTCCCGACGCTGGTCGCCGATGTTGGGGTGTGGGCACCTGCCGTGGCGATCATCCGCGCAGTGCCGACGCCGCTGCAGCTGCCACTCCAGAATCTTTTCCTAGTATTCTTCACTCTGCTGTTGGCCCATCTCAACGCTGAGAGATGATGCCAGGGTTCCAGGTGATCTCCACAAACAAGGATTCTCCCAATTCAGCGAACTCGATCTGCTGGTGCTGCATGTTCAAAAATCCTGCCCGCCATCCCTGCAAAAACAAGTCATCTCACGGCCGGTGGCCGAAATTTTCCACAGCGGCCTTGATAAAGATGGGCAGCGCCTGTTGGCCCTCATCGCGCCACCCGGCATTTTGGACCATGAAGATGGTGACCAGGCCGCGCTTGGTATCGACGTTCATGTTAGTGCTGAATGCGCCACCGTGTCCATAACTGTCGCCATCGATAGATAAGCCAAGGCCGTAGCTTTGCGGCAGGGCGGCAGGCGTCTGGCGGCTGGTCATTTGTTTGACGGCGGCCTCCGAGAGAATGCGCCGGCCTTGATATGAGCCGCCGTTGATGAGCATCTGACAAAACCGCGCGGTGTCCGTGGCGGTGGAAAACAGGCCGCCGGCGGGCATGGGTTGGCGCGAACTGTCGCTGAGAGGATACTTCAATTGACTGACGGTGGTCTCCTCGAGATCGGTACCTGCTGCATTTGCCTTATAGGATTTGGCGAGGCGGGCGATTTGAGCCGCATCGGGCAGAAAGGTGGTATCCTTCATGGCGAGGAGATCAAACAGGCGCTTTTGCATGAAGATCTCGTAGCTTGTGCCGCTGATGACTTCGATGATGCGGCCGGCGGTGTTGATACCGGAATTGGCATACTGGTATCTCGAGTCCGGCTGGAATTGCAGTGGCATTTTAGCATAACTCTTCACCCGATCAGCAAGTGAATGGATATCCAGCGTGGGGTTTTCCAGAGGTGAACTGAATGCCATGCCGCTGGTGTGGCAGAGAATATTCCTGAGGGTGATCGGATGCACCGGCTTCACCATCGCGTCTCCTGCAGCAACTGGATCCGCCATGACCATCTGCCCAATAAATTCCGGCAGATACTTTTCCACAGGGTCCCCTAATGCAACCTTGCCCTCGTCCACCAAGATCATCAACCCCGCCGCCGTCATCGCTTTGGACATCGACGCGATCCAAAAAACCGCGTCATCCTTCATCGCCTGATGCCCTGCTATGTCCGAAAATCCAACACTTTCAATATCAAGAATCCGGTCCTTGTCCGCCACCAATGTCACCGCTCCAGCAAGCGCATGGTGGTCAACGAGCGGTTGCAGCATCGCTGCCACAACCTGCGGCGCGGGCGATTCCCCATGGGTAAAATTCACGCCGAGAGCGGCGACAACGAAAAATAGGCGAATGATAAGGTGAGGTCGCATGGGGGTTCTGGTTGGAGCTAAACGTGTTCCATGCCTGCCACTGCATCAAGGCTTTTCAGCATGAAGACGGCCATAAAGCGTGCCGCCAGCTGCGGCGGATTGCGGGATCAAGGCGCTCACATGGTCATGCGTCGCATCATAGCCGGTGATGGTGAAGCTGACGTTATTGACCGTGGCGCTGCTGCCAGGCACGGTCGCAGAGTGCCACGGATCACTCTCCCCGAGGTCACTGCTATATTGCACTGCCACAGTCGCGTCACCCAGTTCGCCCGCCTTCAGACAGGTGAATTCCAGCGTCAGCCCGCCATGACTGCCCGATGCCACAGGCAACACGCCCTGGCTTGCGGCCACCGGCGTCCCACCTAACAAATACCACGCCAACCCGTTGGCTATGCCGTCATGGTTAGGATCGTCCGCAAAGCCAACCTGGCCGGCCGGCACCCCGGGAAAACTATCGATCCAATTGTCGTATGGACTGCCGGTAGCCGTTAGAAGCAACCGATTGCCGCTGATGGTGATGATGCCGCTGCGGCCGTTAGCAAGGCCGTTGCCACCTGCAAACGAGGGGGTTGGGTTGATGGATCCGGAGATAGCAGAAGGAGTGATGACCAAAGTATAGACGCCGCTGCGCAGTGCCGGGCCTGGCACCATCACGGTCACTGAGTTGCCACCGAGCGTTAGAGTACCTTGGGAAACCACCAACGCCGGATGGCTGCCATCGGTGCCAGACGCGGCTCCACCCCAGACGAGTGTCAGCGGCTGAGACCCAAGATCGATCGTGCCGCTTGCGCCACCCGTTAGGGTTGCGCCATTCACACCAGCAACGGAGCCTGTGCCACTTGCCGTTAGAGATGCGCTCAAGGTGTAGTTTGCCCCCGGGCCCAAGCCGGAAACGTCAAAGGTGGCACCGGCACCAAGCGTGAGGTTGGTGCTGGCACCGATCGATCCGGGCGTGCTAAGTGTGTCGGGTCCGGCCAGCGAGTTGGCGGCCAATTGCGCCGGGCTGAGGGCTGCATTCCAGATGCGCACTTCGTTATAGCTGGCATTCGCGTCGTTATCAGCAAACTCAGAACGGCCAAGCCACATGTTAGTCTGCACTAATTGAGTTAGATTGCTAGAGCAGGTAAACGTGGTTGACGCCAGCACGTTTCCGCCGGCATCCATCTTATAGCCATTGACGGTGGTGCCGCTGCTGTTGGGGGTGAGCACCATGGCAAGGTGAAACTCCGTGCCCAGCGTGTAGGGTTGCAACACGTCCTGAGTTTGCGAATCAAGGAAATGAACTTGATCCTGAGTCAGGGTTGTCCCACGAGTCCACGTCATCAACAGGCCGTTGGTTTGACTGCTGCCGAAGTCAATGATGCGCGACCAGTTCTGCACCTGGTTTTGCGTTGCCCACAGCTCAATGGTCACCGGTGTGTTAGCCGCAGGCAGGATGTTAGAACCAAGATCCACAAACGAAACGTGCTGGGTCCCGCCACCGCTGATGGTCACCTGACTGGCGCTCATGCTGGTGTTGCCATGGAGCACGGCGCTGCGACCGCCCACGGAGTCGTCCAGACTGCCGTTGAAGCTCCAACGATGCGCCAAGCCAGCAGGCAGGGAATTGAGCAATTGCAGCGTGCCGCCCTTGATGACCGTCGCGCCGCTATAAGTATTAGCAGCTAACAGGGCCAACGTCCCTTCACCCGTTTTCGCCAGACCTTCGTTGCCAGCGATCTCAGCCCCAATGGTCACCCGACCGGTGCCGCTCGTGCGGTTGACAGCAATGGTCGGCGTCCTGCCAGTTAGGGAGAGGATTGACCCGCTGGGACTGCCCGGGCTCAGCAACCAGTTGGCCGGCAACGTCGGCGTCGAACTGCCGAAGATGAGCGAGTTAACTCGTTGATTGCCGTCCAAAGTGACGATGGAGTCGGCACTGACTGCCAGGGTACTGAAGTCAGCGCTATCTGCGGATGCAGGCAGCGCGCCGCTGCTCCACGGCGGATTAGCGGCGGTATTCCACGAACCTGAGGCATTCCCACCAACCCATTTGTTCCAAACATTGACGGGCCCCGGACCCGCCAACCCGTATTCCGAGATCAACTCGCTTTCCCGCGCTGCCCGATCGCTTTCATCGAAACTGACATCAAAAATTATGACCTCGGCAATATCGCCAGTTAGAAAATTATTCAGCGTCTGCTGAGCACCTAACACCCACTGTGCCGCTGTCGTGAGCGACTGCTGGCCACCGCTGGCGCTTGCTTGGGCGAGCCCATCCACATACAGCGTGAGTGTTCCGCTGGCTCGACTGCGTTGAAACGTCACCAGGTGCGCTTGGCCATCATTGAAATACGTGCTGTGGGACGCGGCGGTCACATCCGGATTGCCAGTGCCAGCGAGGATTTGTCCGTTTGAATTGAGACTCAAACCGCAGTCGTTCACGACCCCGGCCACCTCTCCGCTGAGCAATCCGGCTCCCTGATAGAACTGGGATCCGGTGCCGATTCCCTGGTTGCTGCGAAAAACACAGAAGATCGTGAAGTCATCTTGCACGGGACGAGCAAACGCCAGACAACTCGATTTGCCGGAGTTGAATCTAACTGCCGGCCGGCCGTGGATCGCCGAGTCCGCGAAGCTGGGACGGTTGCTGACGCCAGCCTGGGTGGCGTGGTTGCCATGGCCACTCGCATCGCTCCAGGTGCCAACTGCCGCACCGTCCGTCAGGCCGGCGAGATCGGCGGCTTTGAACCAAGCGACGGGCAGGGCAGCACTCACCAACGGCGGGGTAAGGGCAAGTTCGGCGGAGTCGCCGCTTGTGCCGGTGGCATTTTGGGCGGCAACCACATAGTAATAGGTGGTGCCGCCGGTGACGGCAGGGTCGCTGCAACTGTTCAAGGCAGGCCGTGCCACAATGTTAGAGTAAGGACCACCGCTCACAGTCGAGCGCTTCACGAGATAGGTGGTTGCGGAGTTCGAGCCATCCCAGCCGAGGGTCACCCCCGAGTTGGCACCAGCACCGCGAAGGCCGGTTGGGGTGGCTGGCAACGGTCGCGGTGCAACGTTGTTGGAATCTTGCAATACCGCGATTCCAACATCGATGAATTGTCCGCCGCTCGTTTGATGGCAATGCACAGCCAGTTCATTGCTGGCATTTGGCTGGAGCGCTGCCTGTCCCGAGCTGTTGATGGGAAGGATTCCATAATTGATGGTGTAGCCCGATCCGCTGGCGGCTAACACTCCGTTGAGATAGATCTCGACCGTCTCATCGTGATAGACGTTGAATACGAGATTGCTGATCTGCTGCGCGGTTAATGCACCTGGATTGAATGTGCGCCGCAACCAAATATCGGCGGTGGCCCACGCGGTGCGGACGTTCGTGTTAGGCGGATTGCCCGCGCCAAATCCCCCGATCCCGGCACTCCATCCGCTGTCATTGAAACCGGGCGCGTGCCAATCCACTGCAGGACTGCTCGTCGTGTACCACCACACTTGACCAGTGGCCTGCGAGGTTGGCAGCACCGTTGCCTGGACGACGGGAGTCCCAGCGGACAAGACGGCTTTACGGATCCGGTCGGCATCGGGCTTGCGGACCTTGCGGTCATACGTCAGGAACCCGTTTAACTCGATTTCCACATCACTGAGCTCGGTGTAAACCGCCGCGCTCAAACCGTGATTGCTAACGAGATCCGACAACTGATAACAATACCCCTCGAATTGAAGCGCGAGATCGTCGCCGTTCGTAGCAGGTGTGTACCCCCAGCCGGCTGCCCAAGTATGGTTGGGAATCCCCAGGCCCACGCCGCCGAATTCGCCGCACACCACTGCCTGCGTCGAGCTTACCGGACCGACCGGATTAGGATAACTATGCTCGTCCAAGATATCCCCCACGCCATAGCTCGTGCCACCGCTCGCTTGATTGACCAATCGGGACGGGTCGAGTGCCTTGACTTGTGCGACGAGTGCCGCGGTGTCATGTTGGCCTTGGGATTCATTGAATAGGACCCACATGATGATGGCCGGGCTATTCCAATGATTCGTGATGAGGCGGCCGAGTTCGGTTTGGAATTGCGGCAAATCGAGCGGTTGCGGATTGCCGGTGTAGGAATTGGCGCTGGGCATATCCTGCCAGACAAGGATGCCGAGTTTATCCGCCCAATAATACCAGCGCGCCGGCTCCACCTTGATGTGCTTGCGAACCATGTTATATCCTAAGAGTTTTTCCTGCTCAATGTCACTCCTGAGGGCGGCATCAGTCGGTGCCGTGTAGATCCCATCGGGCCAAAACCCTTGGTCAAGCGGGCCGAATTGAAACACAAACTCATGGTTGAGCAGCATCTTCACGAATCCACCCGTGCTGCCTAAACTGATCTTGCGCATCCCAAAATAACTCGTCACCCCATCAACCACCACCCCGCCTTGCGTCAGCGTGATGTCTAAATCATACAAAAATGGCCGCGACGGGCTCCATAGCTGTGCCGCCGGCACCGGCAATAATAGAGAATTGTTAGACTGGCCACTGATGGTGCCAACCACCGATGCACCGATCCGGGCCACTGCATTGACGGTGATGCCACTGCTTGGTCCGTCAACATTGACCGTCACGCTGAGTTGGGAGTTATCTATGTCTGGAACCAGTTTAAGACTGGCGACGTGAGTGGTGGGCACAGGCTCCAACCACACGGTCTGCCATATGCCACTGTTGGACGTGTACATGATCCCTCCAGGCGTTAGGGTTTGTTTGCCGCGGGGTTCTCCTGCGGCGTCGGTCGGATCATAAATCCGCACTATCAATTCCTGATCGCCCGTGCCGATCAAATACGCCGTGATATCATAAGTAGCCGGATCATAGCCGCCGCGGTGCAGTCCCACGCTCTGGCCATTAACGAATACTTCAGACTCCCAGTCCACAGCGTCGAGATGAACCAGTATCCGCTGGCCGCTCCAACCTGTGGGCACGGTGAACATCCGACGATACCACGCCCGGTCATGATAGGCCGCCACCCCGGACAACGCCGACTCCATCGGATAAGGAACCAGAATCTCACCCGCCAGCGTCTGCCGGGTCGGCACCGGATCGCTGGCGGTGGCCGCCTGAAACTGCCATAGCCCGTTCAGATTGATCCATTCGCTGCGGACCATTTGCGGCCGGGGATACTCCGGCAGAGGACAGTTCACATCCACCAACTGCGCCCAGTCGCTCGTCAGCGACGCGTGTTTGGGCTGCCATCCCCACGCCGTGGAAAGGGAGCTCAAAATGGCTAAACCCATCTCAACAGCTGCTAATTGCCAATGGTTTTTGTTCATGCTCGGACTCTCCTCAACCGTTAGATTAATTGCCTGAGGCCAATTCTCATACCCGCTGTAATCTCACACGCGGATACGTCAGACTTTGCCCACCAACCCGCTTTGCCAAGAAAAATCGCGGGCATCTCTCCCAATCATCCTCACAGTCGACCTAAATTGGGCGGCAGCTCGCCGGAACGGGTGTAGAGCAAGCGACGCAAGCCCGTCAGCAAGCACCGGGTGCTGAGGCTGTCACGGCACAGCGCCCGGATGACGTGGACGCCACTTTGCAGCGGGCCATGGCCCAGAATGACGTCATCATTAGTTAGGGCATCGAGTGCCTCGGCTGGCCACTGGTGGGTCATCTTGCCGGCGGCATAGACCGAGAGGTAATGGGCGGCGGGAAAGCGGCAGCGCAGCGCCTCAAGACTGTGATTGCCCGGCCGCAGGTCGTAGCGTTCCCGGGCGATCAAACGGCCTGCGACGTTGAGATCGAACTCCCACCGCAAATTCTGATAGGCGAAAATCTCGCCGGCGGCGACCCTGCCCGGGGCCAACCACTCAAAAAATAGCAAGCTTGAGGACGCTTGAAGATGAATATGAGTGGTTTGCACATAACTCGCTCCGGCATGGGGAATGAACGGTTCCGGAATCCATTCCAGCGCGGCCTGCTCCTCAAGGTGAAAGTGCTGGCAATTAGCCGCCGGCCGGCCGGAGCGCGTTTGATAGACGCGGGCGGCTGCCGGGCTGCTGAGAATGAGCCGGGCACCGCTAGCAACGGTGACGTCACTGGTGACGCGGTCGCCATCGAAGAAGCCAGCGGTGGGATTGGCGATGTTGAGCAGCAGGTGGCCATCGACCATCAAGGCCTTGCCGATATGGATTGGCGCGCAAAAACTTTGCCGGGAGATATAGGGCGTGCCATCGGCGCGGTTCTCACAACGCAGCTGCAGGTGGCCATTGAGCGATGAGCCGGAAACCGGATTGGCGTTGGTCATTCCTCACTCATGTTAGACAAACAGATATTCATGTTTCAGCCAGGCGAGCAAATTGTCCTTGCCCTTTTCCGATTTAAGGTCCGCAAACAGGAAGGGACGGTTGCCGCGCTGCAGCTTGGCGTCGCGTGCCATGACTGCGAGGTCGGCGCCGACGTATGGGGCGAGATCGGTCTTATTGATGAGCAGCAAATCACTGTTGCGAATAGCGGGGCCGCCTTTCCGTGGGATCTTATCACCTTCGGCGACGTCGATGACATAGATATAGGCATCGACGAGCTCAGGTGAGAATGTGGCGGAGAGGTTATCGCCGCCGCTTTCGATGAGGATCAACTGCAGATCCGGGTGAAGGGATTCGAGTTCGCGCACCGCAGCCATGTTCATGCTAGTATCATCCCGGATGGCGGTATGCGGGCAACCGCCGGTCTCCACGCCGCGAACACGCTCGGCCGGCAGCACGTTTTCGCGCAACAGAAATTCTGCGTCCTCACGGGTATAGATATCATTGGTGATGACCGCCAGTGACAACTCGTGCTTGAGCCATTGGCATAGGCGCAGCACACACATCGTCTTGCCGGAACCCACCGGGCCGCCTACACCAAGCCGCAAAGGGCGAGCGGTTCTATCAGGAGATGAAGAGTCTGGCATGAGAGCGGGCATGGCGGAGGGAGGCGATTTCCAGCATCGGATTGAACCAGCCGTCTGGCTCGAGCAGCAACGCAGCGTCGAGTTGTCCCCCGAGCTGGGCGAGGGATCGGCGGAGGATATGTTGGCAGGCACTCTGGCCGATTCGGATGAGTTTGAGCGCAGCCGACGTCAGGCTGGAGATAGCTTGATAGGCATAAGCGGAGGCGGCTTGGGCCAGCGGCAGCGCCGCGAGTTCGAGGGCGCAGACAACCATCTGGTGGCAGCGCGGACAGGTTTCTCGAAAATCAGTGACGAAAGGTGATGCATCAAGCGTGATGAGCAATTCGAGACGTTGGGAGCCGATGCGGCGCGATGCCTCGCGGAGTTCGGCGGGGATCCGCCAAGCGTCCAGCTCGGCATCCAGCGCAAGCAAAGCATCGGCGTCCGTGGCGGCGACGGCAGCATGAGCGCGGGCAAACCATGGGATGTCGAAGGTTAGCAACGCCGGCAAGATCTGTCGTTGCAGGAAGAGTTCTAGATCGGCGGCATCTCTAACCACACCACAGGCAACTAGTTCCTCCAAGCCCGAGGAATGAGCGTAGGCCCCCGATGGATAGCCGCTGTCATTGGCCTGCAACAGCCAGAGTATGGGGTCCGCTGTCATGGGGTGTGAGCTATGGCCTTCATCGGCCGAAACACAACTTCGGGCTCAGTGAAGCTCCATCCTTCCCGTTCCAACAGTTGGGCCATCGCCGGGTCGTGAAGGACCAGCATGGCATCCCCGATGATTTGTGCGGGCAAGTGCAGGTTACCCGTTTTCCATGCCACCAGTGCTGCCTGGCCGGGGTTATCCAGAGCAATCCGATAGACTATCTCCGGCACTTGCCGCACCACATAATCAAAGCCATCGCACTGCCAGATCACCGCGCCGTCGCACAGCCGCCCCTCGAGGTCGAATCCAAAATCCGTGCCATCGCTGGCAGTGGCGCGCCATCTCCGTTTGAGAAACAACCGGCGCTCCGCCGCCAGAACAATCTGCCGCTCAGGCGGCAGTTGTGAACCTTCCGCCAGCATCCGCCTGACCAGTTGCATGGGTTCGTCATCCATCAAAAGAGGAAATAGCGCTGGGCCAGCGGCAGCACGGCGAGCGGTTCGCAGCGCAGTTCATGACCATCGGCGGTGACGGTGTATGTGTCTGGATCCACGGTGATGTGCGGCATCGCGTCATTGAACGGCAGATCCTTTTTCCCGATGGCGCGACAATTCCTAACGGCGACTAGGCGCTTAGTCAGCCCGAGGGCATCAAGGGTGCCTGACTCGAGCGCGGCGGCACTCACAAAGGTGACAGAGGTGGCGGCGATCGCCTTGCCATGGGCACCAAACTGCGGCCGGTAAAACGTCGGCTGCGGGGTGGGGATTGAGGCGTTAGGGTCGCCCATGTTGGCCCAGGCGATGAAGCCACCCTTGAGAATGGTTTCCGGCTTGACGCCGAAAAACGCCGGTTTCCACAGCACCAGATCGGCGAGTTTACCGGGTTCTATTGAGCCCACCTCATGCGCAATGCCATGGGTGATGGCCGGGCACAACGTGTATTTGGCAATATAGCGGAGCGCTCGGAAATTGTCAGCCGCCGGATGCGATGGGCCATCCAATTTCCCGAACTGGACCTTCATTTTATGGGCGGTTTGCCAGGTACGGGTGATGGTTTCGCCGATGCGGCCCATCGCCTGGCTATCGGAAGACATCATCGAGATGGCACCCAGATCATGCAACAGATCCTCGGCAGCGATGGTTTCCGGCCGAATGCGGCTTTCAGCAAACGCGATATCCTCGGGTATGCGAGAGTCGAGATGATGGCACACCATCAGCATATCGAGGTGCTCGTCAATTGTGTTGGTGGTGAACGGACGGGTCGGATTGGTAGATGACGGCAACACGTTGGATTCACCGCAAATCCTGATGATGTCAGGGGCATGGCCACCGCCTGCGCCCTCCGAGTGATAGGTATGGATCGTGCGGCCCTTGAAGGCGGCAAGCGTGCTCTCGACAAAGCCCGCCTCGTTGAGGGTATCGGTGTGGATGGCCACCTGCACGTCGAATTCATCGGCAACGGTTAGACATGTATCGATTGCGGCAGGGGTGGTGCCCCAATCCTCGTGGAGCTTGAGACCGATGGCACCGGCGCGGACTTGCTCGCGCAACGGCTCTGGTGACGAGCAATTGCCCTTGCCAAGGAATCCGAGATTGACCGGAAACGCCTCGGCCGCTTCTAACATCCGATGAATATTCCAGCGGCCAGGAGTGCAGGTGGTGGCATAGGTGCCGTGAGCCGGGCCGGTGCCGCCTCCGATGAGGGTGGTTACGCCGCTGGCGATGGCATGCTCGATTTGCTGCGGGCAAATGAAATGAATATGAGTGTCGATGCCGCCGGCGGTGACGATACAACCTTCGCCGGCGATCACTTCGGTGGCGGCCCCGATCGTCATGGTGATGCCATTTTGAAGCAACGGATTTCCAGCATGACCGATGCCAACGATGCGGCCGTGTTTGATGCCAATATCAGCCTTGATGACACCTTGGACGACATCCAAAATCAGGGCGTTAGTGATGACCAGATCCAGTGCCTCTGTGTCACGCGCCAAGGGAGATTGGGCCATGCCGTCGCGAATGACTTTGCCGCCGCCAAATTTCACCTCGTTGCCATATCCGCCGGATTCCGCAATCAGATCACGTTCTACCTCAATGAAAATCTCAGTGTCCGCCAGCCTCACCCGATCACCGGTGGTCGGCCCATAAGTGGCGGCATAGTTGGCGCGGGTTTGTTTCATGCGTCGAGCGGGCCGTTGACCCGGTTGTTGAGTCCGTACACTTCACGGCTGCCGGCAAATGCCACCAGCGGGACCTCACGGGTGTCGCCAGGTTCAAAGCGCACCGCAGTGCCGGCAGCTATATTAAGCCGAAATCCCCGCGCCGCGGCACGGTCAAAGTTCAGTGCCGTGTTAGTCTCGGCGAAATGAAAATGACTACCGACCTGGATCGGCCTGTCGCCGGTATTGGCGACCACCACGCAGCGGGTGGCAAGACCGGCATTGAGCTCGAGGTCGGGCGCTCTGGGCGGGGTAATGATTTCGCCGGGGATCATCTGCGGTTAGCGTACGGGATGATGAACAGTGACCAGCTTGGTCCCATCTGGAAAGGTGGCTTCGAGTTGTATGTCGTGAATCATTTCCGCCACGCCCTCCATCACTTGCTCCCGGCTAACCAAAGTGGTTCCCAGGCTCATGAGCTCCGCCACCGTCCGGCCATCACGGGCCGCTTCCAACAACTCGGCGGTGATCAATGCAATCGTCTCCGGATAGTTAAGCAAAAGCCCGCGCTCACGCCTCCGCCGGGCCAAATCCCCGGCCACTACTATGAGAAGTTTCTCCTGCTCGCGCGGCGTCAAATGCATGCTCTTATTTTAGAAATGGTGGAGGAAGGAAACAATCCCGACCGCAACTAGCAAGGTTCCAGCCATCCGTGGGACCCATGCCCGGCGCGAGGTGATAAGCGCTTGGTGCAGCACGGCACCCAGTCCCATCAGCACGGCCGTGGCGGCCACCCAACCGAAAGCCAACATGCCTATCGGAAACCCTCTTGGTGCCTCCGCACCGTGCGCAAAACCATGAATCCCACCAATGAGCGCCAGCGCTGTGATGAGAAGCGACACGGGCGGCACCCGTCCGGCGAGCAGGCCGGTTCCGGTGGCTAGCAGGGTACAGGCGATGGCGGCTTCCAGCGCGGTGCCGGCCCCCAATCCATGACCGATGAAGGCCCCCGCTGCCAGCGCGACGAGAAAGCTGACGGCGGCTGTCAGGCCCAAGCGTTTTCCCATGGCCATTGCGATACCGCCGGCGGCGAGTGCAATGAGGAAGTGGTCCAATCCGGAGAACGGATGGAGCATCCCCGAGACCAGGGAATCAAATTCATCCTTCTCACCGGGATGATAGTGTCCGGGATGAGCCATGGCCAAGCTGGGCAGCAGGCATCCGGCGAGGATGAGATTGCGGCATCTGGCAAGCGTTGAAGTGAAGCGGGGGGTATTCATGAAGGGCTCGAATGGATCGGATGCTCGTGCGATGGTCAAATATGCTCAGGATACGATCAAGTTACCAATGATTTCTTGCAAATCCATCATGGTTTCATGGGGTTCTCATATTCGAATATGTGAGAATTTTCAAGAGATTTTGCAAACGATGAACTGGCAAAAAATGAGTTGGCGGCCATGCTCTTGCCAAAGAACACGGCCGCCCGGGAGTTATGCCAGCGCTATGGCCGTCATGCAAGTCATTTATACGTGCCTTTCAGGAATGGTTCGCCGACGACGTTCTTGTATTCCTTGAGAATCTTGAACTGACCGTCGGCCTTGGTTTCACCGATATATACATTCTTCGTCAGGTGGTGGTTCTTCTGCGAAGTAACCTTGCCGCCGGGGCCGTTGAACGAAATGCCGCCTTTTAATGCTGCCATCACCTTATCCACATCAAAGGACCCGGCCTTTTCCACGGCAGCCTTCCACAGATAGACGCCGTCGTATGACAACACCATCGGCGAGCATGTCACACGGTTCTCCTTGACGATTCCCGTCACATCGGACTTGGCCAGCCAGGCTTGGAAATCCTTGATGAACTTGGCGTTGGCCGGGCTCTTGATCGATTGGAAGTATGTCCAGCAGCCGAGCTGGCCGACAAGTTGCTTGGCTGGCAGACCGCGGAACTCGTCCTCAGACACCGAGAAGCTCACCACCGGGCAGGATTCTGCCGTCAGACCGGCCGCTGCATATTCTTTGAAAAAGGGCACATTGGTATCACCGTTGAGTGTGTTGATGATACATGCATTGCCACTGGCCGCGAACTGCTTGATCTCAGAGATGATCTGTTGGTAGTCGGTGTGGCCAAATGGCGTGTACTTCCCTGCCGAAATAATCTTGCCCTTGTCATCCTTGGTGAAACCACCCCCAATATTCTTCAAGGGCACCCCTTTGTGGCGCAAGTATTCCAGCAAAATGAGATTCGTCGTTTGTGGATAGACATAGTCCGATCCAATCAGATAGAACTTCTTCTTGCCTTCGGCGAGCATGTAATCCACCGCCGGCGTCGCTTGCTGGTTCACCGCTTCCGCTGTGTAGAAAATGTTGGGAGACATTTCCTCACCCTCGTACTGCACCGGGTAGAACAACAGGCCCTTCTTCTCTTCAAACACCGGCAGCACCGACTTGCGGCTCACCGATGTCCAGCAACCAAAGGTCGCCGCCACCTTGTCCTGCTCAAGTAGCTGCTTGGCCTTCTCGGCAAACAACGGCCAGTTTGATGCTCCATCGACGACCACCGGCTCAATCTTCTTGCCGAGGACGCCGCCCTTGGCGTTGATCTCGTCGAAGGTGAACAACAGGACGTCACGAAGCGATGTCTCACTGATGGCCATGGTGCCGGAGAGCGAGTGAAGAACGCCGACTTTCACTGTGTCTTCAGCCAGCGCTGCCGCATGGCTGAGGGAGAACGCGGCTAGCGCGATTCGAATGGTTCGTGTAATCATATATCTATAGGATTGTAGTTAGATGTTTGGTGATTCAGAGCAAGGGCGGCCCGGCGGCACTGCTGTCGGCAGGCCGCCCACTCTAAATCATTATAGCTAGATTGAGCTTAGAACTTCAGCAGGGCTTGGACACCGCTGAATGTGGAATCTCCGGTGGTCTTGGTGCTGTTGCACGTCAACTCGGCGCGGATCAGGAAGTTATCGGTGAAGGCATAAGTTGGGCATATGGTATAGCTCATGTGGTCACGTCCACCGTAGCTGATTTCATCGAAGCCCACACGCAGGATCGTGGAGAACTGTTTGGTGAAGGAATACTTCAGAAAGCCCAAGCCCTGCGTGCCGCGGGCGTCGCCATCATGATATGCCACTTCAGCTGCTACAGTCGTCTGTGGAGTGATGTCATAACTAGCCCAGCCATCATAGGTGACGAAGTCATGGACGTTCTTGATCACGCTGTTTTCATAGGCAAAGCCAGCCCACAGCGTGAGCTTATCAACCCCCTTGTAGGTTAGATATCCCTCATACCCCAGGCCATTGCTCAGGTTTTGGTCGCCAGCCCAGAAGCCGCGGCCCCTGATTGAGTCCGATACATTCGCCCCGGCGCCAAACGTGTCGGTGGCATAATCCACCTTGATCCCATCGTGATAGGCCGGAACCGCGCCAAGCGTGTTAGCATAGGTGATCTGGGTCATATTGGCGGTATCAAATGCCTCGTAGCCTAGATAGCTGAGGTATTTACCCCCGGTGAATGTGACGTCACCGACCTTATAGGTGGCGTAGGCATCAAGAATGCCAGCTTCCTGCCCTGAAATGCCCGGCGTGTAAAACAGACTGGCGTAGGCTCCTAACGGTCCCTGATTGGCTTGAAAGATGACCTTCGTCGCGTCGTAAGGCGTGTTGCCGTCGGCGAATGTGCGGCGATTCGTTCCAGTGTCGGTATAGGTATAGGAGATCGCGGCATAACCGCTGATCTTAAGCCAGTCCGGGGTGGTTGGCACCGCGGGAGCGGGCGTTACGGTGCCGTCGGTGCCCGCCATGGCGGTGCCGCTGGCCAACAGTAGTGCCAAATATGGCAAACGATGCAACTTGATACGTGTGGTTGGTTTCATGGATTGTGGTTGTGTTTAACTAACGATGGCGCCTGGAGCGCGGACAACATAAAGCGGAATGCGTGCCAGATTCCCTGCAAATAGTTACCGAATTTCCCGGATAAGAACTTCAGCCCTCAGCAAGAAGGATCGAGTCCACCAACTAGACAGTTAGAAACTCGCGGACGATGTCCTCGGAGAGTTCTGCCATCGGGCCGGAAGCGGCGACGGCACCGCGCTCGAGGATGGCGAAGTCATCGCCAAGCTCGCGGCAAAAATCGAGGTATTGTTCGACCAACAGGATGCTCATGGCACCCTCGGCGCGGAGCATGCGGATGGCATCGCCGATCTGGTCGATAATATTAGGTTGGATACCCTCGGTGGGTTCGTCGAGAATGAGCAATTTTGGGCGGGTGAGCAGGCTGCGTGCGATGGCGAGTTGCTGTTGTTGGCCGCCGGAGAGCATGCCGCCCTTGCGCCGGAGAAAATCCCTCAAGATCGGAAAAAGGGCGTAAATGCGCTCAATTTCCTCTTGCATGGGCTTCATGCCCCGGGCCCGCGCACCAATAAACAAATTTTCTTCGACGCTGAGGTGAGGGAAGATTTCGCGGCCTTGAGGCACGTAGGCAAGGCCATAGCGGGCACGTTCGGCGGTGGCCATGGCATCAAGGCGGGTACCGGCAAATTCGATGGATCCGGAGGCGAGCGGCAGCAGTCCCATGATTGCCTTGAGAGTCGTGCTTTTTCCGACACCGTTGCGTCCCATCAGACAGAACACAGACTGCGGCTTGATTGCTAGAGAGACACCTCGGAGAATCGGGCTGCCACCTATTGCGAGATGGAGGCCGCCGAGCGACAGGCTGGCGGTGGCTGGTGGTGACAGGGTGGCACTCATGCGGCTTTGGATTTGCGGCCCAGATATACCTCGATGACGCGCTCGTCATTCTGCACCTGGTCAACGGCACCTTCGCACAGGACGTGGCCTTGATGCAACACGGTGACTTTGCCATTGCGGGCGATCTGCCTGACGAACGTCATATCATGTTCAATGACCACGATGGTGTGTTTGCCGGCCAGCGAGAGCAGCAATTCACCGGTGCGGTGCGTTTCCTCGTCGGTCATGCCGGCGGCCGGTTCATCAACCAATAGGAGGCGGGCCTCTTGCGCCAAAAGCATGCCGATTTCGAGCCATTGTTTTTGGCCATGGGCGAGTGTGCCAGCCTTGCGTTGGGCATGCCCGGCGAGTTTGATGATATCAAGAATCTCCTCGATTCGCTCACGCTGAAGCGGTGTTATTTTACCAAACAAACTGTGCCAGATGCCACGCGAACCGGCCAGTGAGAGAACCAAATTCTCAGTTACGCTGTGGTCGTTGTAAACCGTCGGCGTCTGAAATTTGCGGCCAATACCAAGACGATAGATCTGGTATTCGCTGAGCTTGAGCAAATCGTGTTTGCCATCATCCCACACCAGCGTGCCGCGGTCCGGCGCGGTGCGTCCGGTTATCAAGTCAAGAAAGGTGGTCTTGCCCGCACCGTTAGGACCGATGACGGTCCGCAACTCGCCCTCGTCCAGATAGAAATTGAGGTCGTTGATTGCCTGATAGCCATCAAACGATTTGTTGAGCCCTTCGGCGGCTAGGAGAAATGGCTTGGCACTCATGGGTCTGTCACTCGGTTGGCTGGGGACGCAGCGGTTGCGGCATCACGGTTGCGGCGGCGGGCGGCCCAAGCTGCAAATTGAGCGGGGATGCCGATGATCCCGTTGGGCATGAACATCACCACCAACACAAAACTGCCGCCGAGGATGATAAGCCACAAATCCGGATAGGCACGGCTGGCCCAGCTCTTGAGGGCGTTGACCGAGACCGCCCCGATCACGGGGCCGTAGAGACTGGCGCGGCCACCGAGGGCGACCCAGACGACGGCTTCCAGGGATTTTTCCGGGGTCATTTCACTAGGGTTGATGATACCGACTTGTGGGACGTAGAGAGCCCCTGCTGTGGCGGCGATCATGGAGCTGGTGACGAAGATGAAGAGTTTGAAGTTAGCGGTGGCGTAGCCGGAGAACAGGACCCGGTTCTCCGAATCCCGGATCGCACGCTGAATCAAGCCAAACCGTGATTTTGTCAGCCATTTACAACCGGCGACGACCGCGACTAACAGCAAGGCGGTGCATATATATAGGATGCGCTGAGTGCTGGCGATGCGCAGGTCCGAGCCGAGCAATGTGCGGAAATCGGTGAAGCCGTTGTTGCCGCCCATCAATAAGTCATTGCGGAAGAACAACAAGGCGGCACCGTAGGTCAGCGCCTGGGTCAGAATCGAGAAATAGACCCCTTTGATTCTCGATCGGAACGCCAGATAACCAAACACCAGAGCCAACAGACCGGGGACGAGAAACACCATTGCCAGGGCGAATGGAAACGAGTAAAATGCCTGCCAAAACCCCGGCAGCGTCGTGTGCCCGAGAAACACCATGAAGTCCGGCAGATCACTCTTGTATTGGCCGAGCTTGCCGATCATGAGCATCAGGTGCATACCCATCATGTAGCCGCCGAGCGAGAAAAACAGGGCCTGCCCAAGACATAACAAGCCAGTGAATCCCCACAGCAAGTCGATGGCCACGGCCATGATTCCATAACATAGATATTTCCCCCACAAGTTGAGGGTGAAGTCAGCGATGAGCCCGTACTTATTGAGCAATGGCATCACCACCACCAGAAATACGGCGCTTACGAGCAAAATCGGGCCGTGGATGCGGCTGCTAATCGGGTGGGTGGTCATGGGTCAATCGAGGCTGCGGGAACGGGTGACAAACAGGCCGGCGGGCCGCCATTGCAAGAACAGGATAATGGCTCCGAGCACCAGGATTTTTCCGGTCACCGGATTGCCAAGGTATTGTTGCAGCGTCTGATCGGCCACCCCGATCCCAAGAGCACTGATGACAGTTCCCAGAATGTTGCCCACACCACCCACCACCACCGTCATGAAGGCATCCACAATGTAGTTCTGCCCAAGCGATGGACCGACGTTGCCAATTTGTGATAGGAAGGCCCCGGCGAGACCCGCAAGGCCGCAGCCAAAGGCAAAGGTTAGCATGTTGACCCGCTCGGTGCGGATGCCCATGCAGGCGGCCATGTTGCGGTTTTGCATGACGGCCCGGATGAGCAGGCCAAGCGGGGTTTTATTGATCACGAGCCAGGTGACGGCGATAATGGCCACCGCGAAAACAATCACAAATACCCGGTTCCAACCAAAAACCACATCGTTGACCGTCCAGTTTCCTGATAACCAGAGCGGGCTGTTGACTTGGACGTTATTCGCACCAAAGACCAGCCGGAACAATTGTTGGAGAACCAAGGAGATTCCCCAGGTGGCCAGCAGGCTTTCGAGGGGGCGGCGATAGAGGAAACGGATGACCGTGCGTTCCAGCAGCAGGCCGACGAGAGCGGCGGCGAGGAAGCTGGCGGGCAGGGCGAGAGCGAAGTAAAGGTTGGCACCGGACTGGAGATTGAGGCCCGGGATGGCGATGGAGACACCGAAGGGGGACAATTTCAAGCCTGAGGCGAAGACGTTTTGGATGATATAGGTTGTATAGGCACCCACCGCGATGAGTTCGCCATGGGCCATGTTGATGATGCCCATCAAGCCAAAGGTGATCGCTAGTCCGATGGCCACCACCAACAGAACCGAACCTAACGACAATCCCCGAAATGCGGTGCCGATGGCGTTGATGGAAGCAATATGGGTTTCGATATCAGTTAGAGCATGATTGGCGGCGCTCCGGGTTTCCTTGTCGGTCTCGGCATCACTGTCGGACACCATCGCTTTGATGATGTCACGGGCGGCGAGCGAGCGGAGGCTGCCAAGCTTGTTGCATGCCGCGATGCGTTGCGCGGGTTCCGGGGACGTGAGCTGGATGATGGCCATGCTTTCGGCAAGTGCCCGCTGCGCCTTGGGATTTTTTTCCAAGCGTTTGAGAGCTTCCAACGCAGGCAATTTATCAGGGTCCTGACCGATCGCCGAATCTTGGATCGCACGAATTCGCTTCTCCGGATCCGGGTCGGCCAGCGCTGCCAGGTCCGCCACTTCCTTCATCACCCGCCGCAATCCCGAGTCGGTATCCGCAAAATCCACGGTCTTCGGGTTGATCCGCACCGGGCTGCCATCGGCCGCGAGCATCGGTTTGCCGTCACTCAGCCTGACCGTGGCATAACTGTCGTCAACATCCGGCGCGCCGGTCAATAGCAGGGCGGTGGCCGTACCGGCGTCATCCTGATTGAGGAAAATGGCCCCTTCCTTCCACTTGTTCAACCACGAGATGGCTTCTGGCGTCGGGTTTGACTTGAGCGTAAGGATGATCTCGCGTTGCTCGTCCGGAGTTCCGGCTGTGACCGCTGCGGCAATCGTCTCTCGCACCGGCGGACTGGTCCCAGCGGCCGCCGTTGCGCAAGTCATCAACGCCGGGGCGAACCGGAGCAGCAGGCTGGCGCACAAAGCGATGCGGCGGGAGAGGGAAGGAAACATGGTCGACGGACGGGGCAAGCAATCACCGTGCCATGTTATGGAAAATCGCCGCGAATCTCAGGAACCGCGCCAAGTAGGATCGGAGGTCAGCGCCTCAGCCCGCAGCCGTGACTTCATGGAATCCGGGTTCCGGCTACCCCCCGGTGCGCGGGGGTCGCTTTTTCTGGGAATCCGGCGTGGTCTGGGAGCCGGAATTGCCTAGTTGGCGTTGTTTTTGGGCGGCGGCCTGGGTTTCCGCCATGCGTTGGACCCAGCTCTTTTTACCGGCGTCCTTGCGGGGTTTGAGTTCGGGTTCGGGGATGCGGCTCATGAGCCACGTTTGGCCAATGGAGAAGATATTCTGAGTCGTCCAGTAGAGGGCGAGGGCGGAGGCGAAGTTGTAGCAGAAGAACAAGAACATGAAGGGCATGAACATGATGATCCGCTGCTGCATGGCGTCACCCGTCTTGGGCGTCATCCGGATTTGGAAAAAGCTGGAGATGGCCATCACCACCGGCAGGATGTTGATCGGCACCCCTGCCAGAGTGGCAAAAGTATCCGGCTGGGAAAGGTCGGGCACCCAAAGAAACCCTTGGCCTCGTAACTCCACCGCGTATTGCAGCATCTTGTAAAAACCAAAGAAAATCGGGATTTGGATGAACATCGGCAGACACCCGCCCAGTGGGTTGATCCCATACTTCCGATAGAGCCCCATCGTCTCGGTGTTGAGCTTGGCCGGATCGTCGGCAAATTTTTCCTTCAGCTTGGCCATTTCCGGCTGCAGCTTGCTCATGCGTTTCATGGTGCGGGTGGACTTGGCATGGAGCGGCCAAATGACCATTCGGACGACGATGGTGAGGAAGATGATGGCGAGTCCCCACGACCAATCCTTGGCGACTCCGTCAATGCAATCGTGGAAGAAGTTGAGCGTCCGGTTGAGGGTGACCGAAACTATCCAGAACCATCCGTATTGCATCAACTCGCCCCAGCCATTGCCCATGCTTTGAAGGACCTTGTTATTTTTCGGGCCGATGAAGATCCGGCAGGAGAAGGATTTTTTCCCGTTTGAATCGAGCGCGGTTTCCGGCAGCCGCAGGCCCGCCCGGATTGCTTTGAGCGGCGCCGCTCCGTCCTTGAGTTTGATTTGGGACGGCTTGGCCCAGGCCGTGGTTTCGAATGCCTCTTTGGGACGGATGGCAGTGGCGAAGAACTGGTTGGTCACCCCGGCATATTGGATTTTCTTACCCGCCGGACTGTTGAAAACCGACGTCTCCGATGACCACATGCTGCCCTTGAAGCTTGAGGCCTTGGTAAAGCTCATCGAGTCGTTTTCCAGCCAAAACATGCCGGTCCAATCCGGCATCTCAGATTGATAGAGAGGTGCCGCCTCCCCGGCATAAACGCTGTACTTTTGCAGATTGAGCGGGCCGCTTGACGAGTTCTCAAAAGCCAAGTCGAAATCCAATAAATAAGGCGCGCCCGGCTCACTCGATGCCACAAGCTTGAACGACTTTTTGACGAGCAGGCCATCGGCGAGCTTGGCCGCATACACCACCTTTTGCCCCTGCACAGATTCGGCTTCAACGTATGTGTAGCTTAAGTTTTCCAAGGTTTCCTCGGTTCCTGCCAAGCCGCCGATGGGTCCCCCACCCCGCTCGTTGACACGGACCAAGTCGGATTTTTTGCCCACTTGGAACTCGGTTTTAAAATCGGCGTATTTGATCCCGCCGCCGATATTAGAAAAGGTGAAGAGCACCTTGTCGGTCGCCAGCGTCACAAACTCCTCGTCCACCGGTGGCGGCGGCGGATCGACGAGGAGGCCGGGCGTGACGGGTGCCGCAGTGGGGTCGGTGGCCGCTGTCCCCGGGGCGGGTTGATCCTTTGCCAGAGATTCCAGGCGCGCCTGTTCCTGGACGGCTTTGATTTGGGCATTCTTGTTGGATTGTACCAAGCCGACGGCTAACAACGAGCCGCAGACAGCGAGGACAACCCAGGTTTTTCGGTCATACATAAGTGAATTGGGAAAAAGGATTAATGATGAAGATGGGAACAATGACGAGAATTGCTGGCAGGGCTGCCCGTCGAGTCCGGCGGCGGCGGAACCGGGTCATAACCGCAAGCACCCCATGGATGACAGCGGAAAATCCGACAAATACCAAGCCACGACCCTCGCAGCGGGCCGTGAACTTCGACGGCTTGGAGGAAATAATTCGAGCAGGTCGGGGCGAAGCGGCAACCGGCAGCGGGTCCAGCGGCCACTTTGAGCATGGGATTGAGAACGCGCTGGTAGACGCGGATGACGATGCGGATGACGTTGCTGACCAAATTAGAGATCACGTTTTTCTTCGGGACGGGGAAAAAGACCCAAGCGTTTCGCCTGTTTGTACCAATCAGCCTTGAGTTCGGCAAAGGTTGCTTGGGAGGCACCAGGACGGGCGATCGTGATGAGGAAGCGGCGCATGTCTGAAAATTCCGGCGCGTGGGCTTGCACCAAAACCCGAAAATGCCGCCGCAGCAGGACACGATCGTGAGCCTTGCCGCTGCGACGGGTGGTAATGAAGCCGGTTCTCAGAGAAGCCAGAGAGGCATCGGCGAGGGTGCTCACAATGACGAAGCGCCCGGCCTTGGCTTGGCCGAGCGTCTTGACACGGGCAAAATCTGCCCGCCGAGTGATGCTGCATTTCCGCGGTAGGCGCATGGCTGGGGTGCATGGGGCACCCGTGGCGGCAGATGAGCAGGTGCTCAGGAATGCTGCTGGGTGTGACGTGCAAATTGAATCTCTACACCCTTGGGAATGAGACGCTTGCGACCTTTCTGACGACGACGGCGAAGAATGTCGCGGCCAGATTTGCTGGCCATGCGGGCGCGGAAACCGAATTGTTGTTTGCGGGTACGCTTGGATGGCTGGTAGGTGCGTTTGCTCATGGCTGATGCCTGTGGGTGAAGAGTTGGATGACCGCCGGCACGTCCGAGCGGACGCGCAGACTAGCCACAAAATGCCGCTTGTCAATCCACCAGTGTCGAAAAATACGAGAAATTTCAGGGCGGTGGCGTCTGTGGCTTTTTCGCATGCTCGGCGCTGATCCGTTCCACAAATTCCCGGTCTGCCTGGCTGAGCCGATCCATCGCGAGTTCAAAGGGCTTCTTTTCAGTGACGAGACGGATTTTCCCGCCTCGAATCACCGTGACGTTCGCGGGCAGCACCGGTGCAGCAGGCTGGGTGCCTTTGGGCACTTCCACCACAATGTCTTCAAAAGCCAGCAACTTGGCTTGGAGGGTCCTGCCATCGGTGCTGGTCCATTGCCGGGCCTCGGACAGCACCAAATGAGTGGTGTGGCGCTCGTTCGGATTGGCCGGAGGATCCGACGTGGTGATGCCCACGCCTCCGATGGATCCACCGCCAATGGGCCGCGTCACCATGCCTTTCGGGGTGGAACCTATGGACACCTGAGCGGCAACTCCACCCACCAATAGCAAGCTAACCAGCGCTTCAAGCATGTAAGGTTTTTGCATGCCCTGAAAATGCCACGGACGCGCCACATTGCCAGAAAATTCTCCCCTCGCCCGATTACCCCTCGCCCTTCGGAAAATGTTCCGGCACCTATACCTCCGCCTATTTGCCAACCTCCATTGACAATTTCGTCTTGCGTTGGCGGCAAGTCGCAGGCAAATGACGGGAGCACCACGGCTCCACGACGGGACCCACCGCACAACGCCAACCACCAAGGCATGACCATCATGGATATGGCTGAAACCCGCAAACCCACCTTGTTGATATGCAAGTGACCATTCACGGCGAGAAGCAACATTTTCGCACCGTGGCTTTCGACGAGCCTGCCAATCAGGTGCGCTTGATTGACCAACGCCTGCTGCCGCACGAGTTCCAGGTCATCGGCACGCCAGACTTTCGCGCCACAGCCCTCGCCATCAGTGACATGGTCGTGCGCGGTGCAGGGGCCATCGGAGCCACCGCCGCCTACGGCTTGGCCCAAGGGGCCCGGGCCTTCCGCGGCAGCAACCTGACCCGCTTCGAGGCGCAGGTCACCCGCGTGTTCGAGACCTTACGCGACGCCCGCCCAACGGCGGTGGACCCCGTCAATGCCATGCTCGAGGTGCAGCGCAAAATGCAAACCGGCACCACGGTGGCCGAGCAACAGGCGCTGGCCCTATCTGCGGCTGAGGAATTTGCCGACGAGGACGTGGCCCACTGCCGGGCCTTGGGCGAGGTGGGAGCGCCACTCATCACAGAGGGGATGCGCGTGCTGACCCACTGCAATGCCGGCTGGCTGGCATTTGTGGATGTTGGCAGCGCCACCGCCCCGCTCTACGCCGCCCAGCATCAAGGCCGAGCCTTCCACGTCTATTGCGATGAAACCCGCCCACGCTCGCAAGGAGCCACCTTAACTGCATGGGAACTCGCGCAGCAGGGGATTTCCCACCAAATCATCGCCGATAACGCCGCAGGCCTGTTGTTCGCTCGCGGCCAAATCGATCTTGTCATCGTCGGCAGCGATCGCACGCTCGGCCTCACCGGCGATGTCGCTAACAAAATTGGAACCTACACCAAGGCGGTGCTCGCCAAGCGCCACGGCGTCCCTTTCTACGTCGCCATTCCCCTCTCGACCCTCGACTGGATCCTGCGCGACGCCGCAGACATACCGATCGAGGAGCGCGATCCGGCCGAGGTGCTGGGCGCATGGGGACTCACCGATTCAGGCCGACGCGAATACGTGCGGGTGGCCAATCCGTCCAGCGCTGCCTACAATCCCGGCTTTGACATAACTCCTCCGGACCTCATCACCGGCATCATCACCCCCGTCGGCATCTTCCGCCCCGGCAACCTGTGGCAAAACCGCCACCTCCTCGGCCAAAAGACACACACCCCCTAGGGCTAAATCCATCCATCTGAGACCATCCAGTCTGTTTCCAACCGCTGAATAAATTCTTGTCATTTATTCCGGATTACATCATATTCCGTGCGAATCAGTTCTGATATCATGAATAATTATTGTTATTTTCGCCATATTCCAATAAGATACCCGCTGTCCAGCCGGAGAATCCTGTGCGTCCAGCCATGCACAAGCGGGGAGATACCTAGCGTGAAGCTGCCCCTTGCTCAGCGCCATATCCCAATTCAGCCCGGTCTAAATCTGAAATCCCAAGCCACAATGGAGGCAACCTCATGAAGGACGAACCATTTTTCATCCGCAACCCACGTGGGGAATGGCAACCCACGGAATTACCCGAACCAGGCCGGTTGTTTGTATGGCCATGGAATCCATGGAATGCCCTCAAGAGCCTGTGGGCGACGCTGTGGCCGTATAACTTGATATATATCGGCATGGCCGTCGCAAGTTGGCTCTATCTAACTCCCGGCATGGAGACAACGAAGCATTTTCAACCCGGCTGGATTGTGACTCTCTATCTGCGCAACGCAGTGCTTTTGACCATCGTGGCGGGAGGGCTTCATTTGAGGTTGTATCTGGCGAAGGCTCAGGGAATGGATTACAAGTATATCGACAAGTGGCTGGGCAAAGGCGACAAGAGATTTATATTTGGGAGCCAGACGTGGGACAACATACTCTGGAACATGGCCAGCGGCTGCGTCATCTGGACCACCTATGAAAGTATTTCTCTCTGGGCCTACTCCAACAGGATCATACCATTCCTGGATTTCCGTGAACACCCCGTGTACGGCTCGTTGCTGATGCTGGCAATTATCTATATCCGCTACAGCCACTTCTTCTTCGTGCACTGGCTCATCCATTGGAAGCCGCTATACAATGCCTGCCACTATCTCCACCACAAAAACATCAACATCGGCCCATGGTCGGGATTATCCATGCATCCCCTTGAGCATCTATTCTATTTTTCCGGTGTCTTGATCCACTGGGTTATTCCCTCCCACCCGGTGCATGCCATCTTCCATCTCATGCATGCCGGGATCAGCCCCGCAGTCGGGCACTCCGGCTTCCACAAGATTGTCACGTCCAAGGACAAGGAGTTGATTGCAGATCATTACTTCCACTACCTACACCACCGTTACTTCACCGTGAACTTCGGTGTTCAGGAAGTACCCCTTGACTGGTGGTTCCGAACCCACCACGATGGAACACCGGAAGCTCAAGCACGGATGTTAGCAGGCCGGGAAAAAAAATAGTCCGAGGCTCATTGGACGGCGTCTGCGTCAATATGCTCATGGTGTGTTCTTGCCTTTTCGCCGCCTCACGCCGCCGGCACGTAGAGGAATTTTTGGAAGCCGATGAAGGCGGCTTGGATTTCCTTCGGCTCACCCAGATCGGCCACGGCATCGTGAATGGAATTTTGATACTTGAGGTGGAGTAGGGGCGTCAGCTTGGCGGCATCCAACTCTTCGACGCCGACGTTGACGTAGTGGGAGAGCACGAATTCGAGGAAGACCTGCTGCTTGAAATTGAAATGGTTGCTGATCTTGACCTTGGCGGTGCTCGCGCGTTCCTCACGGGTGAGCGGCGGCAGAGCGTAGGCGACATAGGCCAGCACGTCAAACAGGTCGCTCTTCTCGGCATCAATGATGGCCTGCATCTCGGTCATCTGCTCGTGACCGAAGCCGCCTTCGGCAAGGCCCTCCATGAGCTTGGCCCGCGTGTCGGGCGCACTCCATAGGGTGCGGAGTTCGGCCTCGTCCTTGAAAAAGTCCGGCAGCCTGCCGAAAAGCATCTCCATGAATTGCTGCGCCGACATGGGCGTGCCGTCCGGGTGCCAGAACGTGGTCATCATCATGTTCTGGATATGGCGCTCCTTGCCGTCGGCCAGTTTCACTTTCACCTTGGTTTTGCGCTGGCACTGGCACGGACGCTTGCCGCACACGGGGCATTTCTCTTTCGTGCACTCGCAGGGCTGCTTGCCGCACTTGCCGCAGGGCTTCGGTGGCTCCACTTCGCACACGCAGGGGTCACAACCGCACTTTTTGCACGGATCCGGTTCGAGCGGTTCGCCGTCCCACTCGGGATCGCTGAAATGGAGGTGGGCCTTCACAAAATCGTAGATCGTGAAGTAGTCCTTGCCGTCGTAGAGACGGGTGCCGCGGCCGATGATCTGCTTGAATTCGATGATCGAATTGATGGGCCGCATCAGCACAATGTTGCGGATGTTGCGGGCGTCCACACCGGTCGAGAGTTTCTGCGATGTGGTTAGAATCGTCGGAATGGATTTCTCGTTGTCCTGGAAATCCCGCAGATGTTGCTCGCCCAGCGCACCGTCGTTGGCCGTGACCCGCTGGCAATAGTTCGGGTCCGTGCTGGTCTTCATCTGGTTGATGAGGTCACGCACGGCCAGCGCGTGAGCTTGGGTGACACAGAAAACCAGCGTCTTTTCGTTCTGGTCGATCATGTCCATGAACAGCTTGACCCGGTGGCGCTCACGTTCCTTGATCTCGATGATCTTGTTGAAGTCGGCCTCGTCATAGATCTTGCCGACTTCAATCTCCCCCTCAATCACCGTGTCGTCCGGCGTGAAAACATAGTAATCCAGCGTCGTCTGGATCTGCTTCACCTTAAAAGGTGTTAGAAAGCCGTCGTTGATCCCGTTCTTGAGCGAGTAGATATAGACCGGGTCGCCGAAGTAGGCGTAAGTGTCCACGTTGTCCTTGCGCTTGGGTGTGGCGGTGAGTCCCAGTTGGACGGCGGGAGCGAAATAATCCAGGATGCCGCGCCAGTTGCTTTCGTCGTTCGCGCCGCCACGGTGGCACTCGTCGATGACGATGAAATCGAAAAAGTCCGGCGGGTACTCGCCAAACGCTTCGACAAGCTCAGCGACCGGGGTGGGAGTGGGGGCGACAAGCTCAGCGA
>JBAXCM010000007.1:0-27681 GCA_037141475.1 Verrucomicrobiota bacterium
AGGGAACACGGAAATATTTTTTGTCAGAATCCGGGGTGGCGGGGTCGGGGACGACGGCGCCGCTGGGAATACCACGCACCAAAATGAGTTTGTGGTTGTACGGACTTAGGACGTAGCCCGGTTTGCCAGGTGCCGGGTTGGCCACCGGCCACTCCGCGTTGGTGGTTACAGAGGGGGATTTTCCGATGGCGGGAGTTGGCGGGCGCTTGGGGGGCGGCACTGCCGCAGGTTGGCTGGTGGGTATCGGTTGCGGGCGGACGGTCGTGGTTTGAGCCCGAGGCTCCGGCGCTGTGGCATGGGGCGCGGTCGGCAGCTTGGTCTGGGCCTTGGGTTGCGCCACAGGGTCTGCAGGAATGGCAGAGGGAACTGCGACTGGCGGTGCGGCGGGAACAACGGCAGGCGCGGGTCTTGGGAGGGGGCGGGGCACTGGCCGATACGGCGGGTGGTCCTGATAGGGATGACAGGATCCCAGCAAGCAACAGCCCAGCGAGGTGAGGCAAGCGGGGAGTCGCGGGATCAGGGTGACAAGGGAAGATCTGGCCATGCGATGGATGTGGAACGACGAAGACAACGGGGGAGCGCGGGTCACTTTGACCAAAACAGCCAACCCGTCAAGGGAAGGCTGTGGGAAAAGTGGTTCCGTCAGCCACTGCCAGCGGCCATCTCAGACCTGCTTGATGTCGGCAGACGTCTGGCCGGGGACGTCTCTTCAGGGAACGAAGAAGCGCTTTTTCTCCGAAGCTGGGTAGGTCGGATCGCTCACCAGTGTGTGGCTGGGAATGAGCGTGCCATCCTCATTGCGGATGCTTACCTGCATGTTGTTGTAGGGACTCAACACAACCCCTTCCTTGCCGGGAACCTTCTTGGCTGTCGGCCAGTCAAAACGCTTCGGTTCGACCGGCGTCGGCTTTTCAGGTGGGTTCACTTCCCGTTCCCGGACGGGTTCAATGATCTTTTCCTCGGCTTGCGCTTGCATCCGCTTCTCTTCCTCTGCCCGCTTTTTTGCCTCTTTCTCGGCTTGAAGCTTGGCCTGCTCGGCTTGCGCCGCACTTGGCCTGACCGCAGATTTTGGCCCCCGGTTCGCGTGTTCCGGGTAGGGGGAACAAGAGACGAGCAGCGCGCTGGCAATTGCAATAAGGCCGGTTAGAATGCGGGTGATCATGACGATAAAGGGGAAACTGTGGGGGAACTTGGCGAATATCGCTTCCGACCGTGGCCGAAAACCAGCGCCAATCTAGGGCCCTGCGCTCTCTCGTCAAGCTGCGAATGCGAATTTTTCCCGCCGCTCCCGTCCGGGCTCCCATGCCATCTTTCAAAATTAGATTTCAGGGATCGACCTCGTTTTCGACAACGATGCGAACCCGTCGAATTCCCGATGCGTCGGCTCTGGTGAAAGGGCGATATCAACCCTTACGCCGAAAGAATGGATACGAACGCCGAACATCCAACATCGAACAAAAGAGGTCAAAATAACCGCCTGAATGGCTCATCTTTCTCTCTTGTTCGCGAAGTACAGCATAACCCCACCCACCGTCACCATCGCCAGGAATTCCCCGCAACAAAAACCTCAGCGGCTCGCTTGAAAGTGCATGGCGTTCCGTCCCCAAGACTCCCCGGCGGAGAGCCAGCCTTACGCGCAAACATCTCCATGATTTCCAGCGGCATCTGTGCGTTGCTGGGCCAAGGATCGAGGTTGCCGTTTGCGGCACCACAGGTCGAAGCTTGCTCCCTGCGAGTGCAGGCTGGGCAGGAAGCCGCCGCGCATCAGGCGGAAATTGAAGCATCCATCAAAGATATGGGACGAATCCCGCAACTGGCGTTGTGGTATCTGCTAGGAAGGGCTCGTTTCCGTTGCCTCCGGATCGGCTTCTTCGCTCGCGGCATCTGCCACTTCATCCGGCACTTCTTCGTCCTCTGCGGTTTCGTCTTCCTCAAAGTCGTCTTCTTCCATGAGCTCGCCATGGAACAAGTGGAATTTGCGTTTCCTTTGGTGCTGGGGAAGCGGCGAGAGAATCATCGCCACCGCCCGGCCATTGAGGCGTGGCGGCTGATCGACTTGGGCCATCGTCTTGAGGTCCTCGATGATGCGGTTGAGAGCGACAAATCCAAGGTCCTTGTGGGCATTTTCGCGACCCTTGAATTGGAGCACGAAGCGCACCTTGTGGTTGCCGTCAAGAAACCCTTCGGCACGCCCGAGTTTGATGTTGTAGTCGTGCTGGCCGGTGACGACCCGGAATTTGACTTCCTTCATCCGCGTGGCGCTCTTCGACTTTTGCTTTTTGAGCTTGGCCTGTTCGTACTTGTATTTCCCATAGTCGATGATCTTGCAGACCGGTGGGTCCACTTGGCCGGCGATTTCGACGAGGTCAAGGCCCATGGCCATGGCTCTGGCCATGGCATCACGGGAACTCATTACGCCAAGTTGCTCACCGGTGGCGAGGATAACACGGACTTTGGGGGCGCGGATTCGGTCGTTGATCCGCGTCATGTCGCGGAAACGACCCCTGTTTTGGTCTCTTTGTGGCTTAGCTATGGCGATGTCCTCCAGTGGGTGAATGCGACGCAGCGGGGTGCAAGCGAACAAAGCCGCCACACGATACCAGTGCGAAGAGGGGCTGCGAAACGATGGGCCAAACGCCGGGTCATGGATGGGTACCGACGAGCGCTAACCGCTTATTGCAAGCGGTCGCGGCAGTTTTTAATAAGGATCGTTTCTGAAAAATCATGAGGTGGCTGGATGCCGGGGGCGGGCTCAAAAATGATGGACAACTCCTGTTCGTCCGCCACTCATAGGCTGCCTGAAGCCGAGGAATACGTCAAAACCGTGAGCTGAGCAAGCTCGAATTTGCAAGGCCGCCCATTTTGGCAATTTTCGGATCGGAGAGCGTTAAACCACGGAAAGGGGGCGTGTGCCTCGGTGGCGGCGGGAGTATTGTGCGGTTTCCGGCTTGAATCTTGCCCGCAACGCCGGAATACTGCGGGCCACATGACCCACGCAGTTCAGCATACGCTCGCCAGCACGGCCACCCTTGAAGGCACCTCGCTCCACACGGGAGAGAGGGTTACGCTCTCCCTCAGCCCGGCACCAGAGGGCCACGGCTTGAAGTTTCGCCGCGTTGATCTGCCTGACCAGCCGTTTATCAGTGCGGATGTGGAAAAGGTCCAAACCGTTGAGCGTGCGACCACCCTGGCTGAGGGCTCCGTCAAGGTCCACACCGTCGAGCACGTGATCTCGGCACTCACCGGCATGGGGATCGACAATGCCCTCATCGAAATGAATGCCAACGAGCCGCCCATCGGCGACGGTTCGTCGCGGCCGTTTGTCGAACTGATCAAACAGGCGGGAATCACGGCCCAAAGCGCGCCCAGCAAGGTTTGGGAAATCCGCGAGCCGATGCATCTGGAAACCGGCGACGGCACCCTCATCACCATCGTTCCGAGCAAGTCATTCCGGGTATCAGTCACCAACGTCGGCCCGGAGGGTCGTTTCACCCAGTATTTTTCCACCGAGGTCACTCCGGCCACTTATGAAAAGGAGATCTGCGGGGCGCGCACATTCGTTTACTACGAGGATGTCAAACCATTGCTAGACAAGGGGTTGATCAAAGGAGGCTCTCTGGAGAGTGCCATTGTCATTCGTGGCAACGAAGTCATGTCCAAGGAGGCGCTGCGATTCACCAATGAGTTTGCGCGGCATAAGGCACTTGACCTGATCGGCGATCTGATGCTCTCGGGCATCCGCATTCTGGGCCACGTCATGGCGATCAAACCAGGCCATGGCCCTAACACCAAAATGGCGGCCAGGCTCAAGGCTGAGTATTCGAGGATGCGTTCGATGGTCCCTGCCCCCATCACCATCCCTAGCGGCGAAAGTGTGATGGACATCAACGAAGTGCTCAAAATCCTCCCGCACCGCTACCCATTCCTCATGGTCGATCGCATCGTCGGTTTTGAGGGCGATAGCAAATGCACCGGCGTCAAAAACGTCACCATCAACGAACCCTATTTTGTCGGCCATTTCCCCGGCCACCCGATCATGCCGGGCGTGCTCCAACTCGAAGCCATGGCCCAAGTGTCCTCGGTGCTGATGCTGCGGAAACCGGAAAATATCGGCAAGATCGGCTACTTCATGAGCGCCGACAACGTCAAGTGGCGCCGTCCCGTGCTCCCTGGCGATACCCTCATCATCGAGGGGGAGATTATCAAGATGCGTGGATCTATCGGCCAGACCCGCTGCCGTTGCATGGTCAACGGTGATACCGTCTCCGAAGCTGATCTTAAATTCGGGCTGATTGACCGTTGAATTGCTGGGCCGAAAGAACCCGTGGCACTGCGGCGTAGTGGCCCTCACATGAACCACGCCCGTCTTTTGATGCGAAATTGCCTGCGTTGTGGGCTATCACTGATGTTGTTAGTCGGCCACGGTCTGGCCGGAGGCTCCAGTGATTTTCGGGATGTGCCGCTGGAATTGGATGGCGTCAGCGCCAAGGTCCCCAAGATCCCTGCAGAGGGAGCCAACATGCGCGAGATCGTCGTCGGTTCGATCAGCCGTGGCGTCCCCAGCGCGGGCATTCTGCAAACCGGCGACGTTCTGCTCGGTGTGAATGGCAAATTTTTTGAAAGTGATGCGATGGCGCTGTTCAACAAGACCGTGGCGGAGGCAAAAAAATCCACTGCAGCCACCAATCTCCACCTGATTCATAGCCGCTCCGGAGTCGTTCGCAACCTCGATTTCAATATCAACCCGCCGCCACCTGACCTAACCAAAGACGGCAAGAAGACAGACACGCCAAGCTGGAATCTCGGGCCCACCGGCATGAAGGGATGGATCTTCACCCGCGATTTCGATACCTCTGAAGCGCGGCAAATTTTAATAACAGAAGTCGCGAAAGGCTCGCCTGCCGATGGCTTGGTGGCGGTGGGCGATGTGATTGTTGGCATCGAGATCGTTGGCGTCTGTGCCGGGCCGTTTTCATCGGATGCGCGGGTGGCGTTCGGCAAGGCGATCACTGCGGCCGAAACCACCGAAGGCAAGGGCCAACTCAGGCTTCAGGTGTGGAGCAAGGGCGTCACCAAGCCCGTGACCGTCCCGCTCAAGGTGATGGGCAGTTACTCAGAGACCTCGCCCTTCAATCAGTGCCCTAAAGCCAAGTTGATCGTCGAACAGGGCTGCCGTGCCATTCTCAAACGCGGGTTGCAGTGTGGCGATTATTCCCCGGACAATTGGGACCCGTCCATTCCGGATAACGTCAATGCCCTGGCACTTCTGGCCAGCGGTAATCCGGCGTATCTCCCGGCAATCAAGGCTTATGCTAACAAACTAGGGCCGCCGCAAATGAACCTTGTCCTCAAGGAAGGAATGTATGCATGGACTTGGAGTTATGCGAATCTGTTCCTAACTGAATACTACCTCGCCACCAAGGATGAATCCGTGCTGCCCGCCATCCGCGAGGTCAGTAAAAAAATCGCCATGGGCCAAAGTGCGGTCGGCACCTACGGTCATGGTTTCCGTGTGGCGGGCAACAACGGCACTCTCGGCGGTTACGGTGCGATCAATCAGGCGGGTTTGATTTGTTGGATGTCGATGGCGCTGGCCCAAAAGTGCGGGGTGGACGATCCGGTTGTACAGGCGGCTGTGGAAAAATCCCGGACGTTTTACAGTTTTTACATAGGTAAGGGATCGATTCCCTATGGCGATCACCCGCCTTATTGGCTCCACGATGACAATGGCAAGAGTGGTGCAGCGGCCGTGACCTTCGACATTTTGGGAGATGCGGCGGGTACGCGGTTTTTCTCGCGGATGTCCACGGCCGCCTACGGCGAAAAGGAACTCGGCCACACCGGCAACTACCTCGGCTACCTGTGGGGCGCTCTTTCCGCCAACCGCGCCGGCCCCGCGGCTCTCGCCGCCTTCCTCAAAGAACAGCGTTGGTATTACGATCTGGCCCGCCGCTGGGATGGCTCGTTCTTCACAACCCCCCGCGATAACTATGACTTTGATATGACCGGCCTGTTCGTCCTGCACCAAGCCGTGCCTCTGCAAAAAATCCACATCACCGGCAAAGGCACCCACCCGGAAAACTTTGTGACTGGTCCCACTTTGCAACAAATCATCGAAGGCGGTCGCGATTTTAACCTCGGCCCATTCGACTATGCCTATATCTTCAAGAGCAAGGAGCAATTGTTGAAGGCCCTCACCAACGGGTCGCCGACTGTGCGCCAGCGCGCCGCCAAGCAAGTGGCCAGGCTCAAGGATGATGTGACGCCCCAGCTCATCACGCTGCTGGCCAACAAGGACCTCAACGCCCGTTATGGGGCCTGCCTGGCCTTGCAATACATGGAAGGCCGTGCCGCTGCCGCCACTGACACCCTCATCACCCAACTTTCCGAATCTGATATGTGGCTGCGGGTTCGGGCTGCCTTTGCTCTCACCAGTATCGGCCGCCCCGCGCTCAAAGCGGTGCCCCAGTTGTTAAAAATGTCCGTCGTTGTCAACCCCGCCGACCCCCGCGGACTCGAGGCAAAGTACTTGTCCTATGCCTTGTTTCGCGCCGACTTTATCGACCAAATCCCGCCTCAGCCCGGTCTGGTTGCCAATTCGCTGGATGGCATCGACCGCGAGTTGGTCTATCCGGTCCTGCGGCGTATGCTTGCCAGTGACGATGGCATTGGCACCTTCGCGGTGCGATCCATGTTCAAAACCCTGAGCACCGACGAGCTGAAATCACTGGAGCCGGAGATTATCAAGGTGGCTAACGACACCGCTCCGAGCGGCGAAATGTATGCCCAGGAAATCCGCGTGGATGCACTTAAGTTCCTAGCGAAAAACAAGATCATCAAGGGCTTGCCGGTGTTTATCGAATATGCCAAAACGCAGAACGGTTGGGGCCAACGAACCCGCGACATCCTCCCGCTGCTCAAGGAGTACGGCCCTGCAGCTTCCGAAATATTGCCGCAACTCAAAGCCCTGTCAGCCAGTTGGAAAGCCCAGGAAAAGGCCGCCAACCAAACCAAGGACACCCGGTCGGCAACGGCTGATGATGTCATCAAATTCATCGAGCAAGCCAAGTGATATCAACCCAACAGTCCAATCCATGAAGACCTCCCGTATCAGCCTGCTGCGCTTGGCCGTCATTGCCGCGATGATTTCCTGTGGCAAGGCAGCCGAAGCGCCGAAGACGCCGCCTGATTTGTTAACCCAGCGCGACGGCGTGAATCTCAGTGAAACATGGAATCTAGGCGCGACGGGAATGCGCGGCTGGATCTTCACCCGTCCTGCATCCAATCTCGACAGCCAGCAAGGACGCATCACTGCTGCAAGCCGCCAAATCCTCGTCACCGATGTCGGACCCAAAACTCCGGCCGATGGCCTGATGAAAGTCGATGATATCATTCTCGGGGTCGGCGGCAAGCCGTTCACAGACGATGCCCGCAAGACGCTGGCCAAGGCCATCACCGAAGCGGAAAAGACAGCCAGCCAAGGTCGCCTCGATCTAACTGTCTGGCGAGACGGCAAGACTCGCGAGGTCCGGCTGAAGTTGAAGGTGTTAGGAAGTTATAGCGACACCGCGCCCTACAACTGCCCGAAGAGCCAGTTGATTCTTGCCGAGGCCTGCAAGGTGCTTGAGAAGGAACCACTCAGCAAAAGCCGCTTTGGCTCGATCAATGCGCTGGCGTTGTTGGCTACCGGCAATCCACAATACCTGCCCAAGGTGCGCGACTATGCTCGTTCGACAGCACCAGCGGATCTTCATTTGAAGGGCTGTAGCTCATGGATGTGGGGCTACGATTGCTTGTTGCTTTGTGAGTATTATCTTCTAACAAATGACAAGCAGGTGCTGCCCGCCATCCAGCAATACACCATCGCCCTCGCCAAGGGCCAGGGGATGTATGGCACCTTCGGCCACGGCGGTGCCGAACCGACGCCCGATGGCCAACTTCACGGCTCGATTCCGCCCTATGGTCCGGTGAATGCCGCAGGACTCATTGCCAATATTGCCATCGTGATGGGCAAGAAGTGCGGCGTGAGCGATCCCGAGATAGACCCGGCTATCGAACGCGCTGCCAAGTTTTTTGGCTACTTTGTCGATAAAGGATCGGTTCCCTATGGCGAGCACATGCCGTGGGCCAGTCACGATAACAATGGCAAGAATGCGATGGCAGCTGTGATGTACGGTGTCCAGGGCAACCGCGTCGTAGAGACTCAATTTTATGCCAAGATGGTCACAGCATCCTTTCAGAGCCGCGAATACGGGCACACGGGCCAAGGGTTCAGTTATCTGTGGGGGGCATTGGGTGCTAACATGGGCGGCCCGGCAGCCGCGGCTGCCTTCGTCAGGGAAGCCTCCTGGCACCTCGACCTGATGCGGCGCAGCGATGGTTCGTTCACTTATGATGGTGGCGAACAGCACGGGCCCGGCCAGAAAAAGCCAGATGAAAACACGTATTTCGCTCATCCGAGCTACTATGGCATCAGTCCCACCGCCACTTATGTTCTAACGTATTCGCTGCCTCTCAAGAAACTTTGCATCACTGGCAGGGAAGAGAATCCGGCAAATTTTCTAAGCAACAAGGATGTCGCGGAAGCTGTCGTGTCTGGCAAGTTCGACGTTGCACGGGTCAGCAAATCCCCGCAGGAACTGGTGGCGGCGTTTGCCGACTGGTCGCCCATAGCACGCGGTTGGGCGGCGGAGGAACTCGCCAAGCGGCCAGAGGCGCAATCGATGGTGCCCGCATTGATAGCCATGGCTGAGGGCGCGGATGCGCACCAGCGGCAAGGTGCTTGTGAGGCGCTGGGTTACATCAAGGATCCGGCGGCGCTGCCGGTGTTAGTCCGCTTGCTAACTCATCCGGACCGTTGGCTGCGTGTTAAGGCCGCCAACGCCTTGAAAAAAATGGGGGATGCCGCCAAGCCGGTATTGCCCGGAATGTTACAGGCCGTGGTGGCTACCGCCGAGCCTTTGCAACCGATTGTGTGGGACGACCCGATCCAACTCACGCACGGGGAACTGGCTGCCACACTGTTTGGCAATGTGATGAAGAATTCCATCGAGGGTGTGGATCGCAAGTGGCTCTATCCGGCGATACAGGCCGTGGCTCTCAATGCCGATGGCATGGCCCGTGCCACGCTGCGCAAGACATTTGAGAAATTGCTGACGTTGGAGGACGTTGAGGCACTGGGGCCGGATTTGGTTACTTCCGTTAGAACGCCGAGTCCGGCAGACAAGATGTTTGCCAACGAGATCCGCATGGGCGCTTACAAGGCGCTCGCTAAGTATCACTATAAGGAGGGCATTGCCGCAGCCGTCATCTTTGCAAAAACCCAGGGCGGCCACGGCAGCCAGAAGCGCACCGGTGAAATCATGAAGGAGTTGATCCCCTACGGCACGGCTGCCCGCGAGGTATTGCCAGGACTTAGGGAACTGATCGCGCAATTCAATACCGAATGCACTGAAGGTCGTTTTCCCAAAGGCGCAATCAATCAGCTGCGCATCGACGCGGTTGAAGAAGCCATCAAGGCCATTGAATCCGCCACCACCCAACCAGAATTGCGCAGCATCAAATCGAAATAAGAATTGCCCATGAAACGAATTACTGCCTCCATCACCTCACTCAGCTTGTTCGTCGGCGCACTTGCGGCGGCCGCAGACGTGCCTGCTCCGCCACGGCCCAAACTGCAAATTATTAACGGCAGCAACGAGACCGTTGACGTTTTCTGGCTTAAGTCAGCCACGGAACGCATATCTAACGGATCGATTGCGCCGGGGCAGGAAACAATCCTAACCACCACGCTGGGTCATTGTTTTGAAGTGGTTGGTCGCGATGACAAAGCGGTGGCCAAGGTTACGAGTGAGGTGCCGGTGCAGGGGGTCCGCTTCGATCCGCTGGGCAAGGACGGAGTGCCGGCGTTCTACACGCAATCCCTGAGCGCCAATGGTTTTCCCATCGTCGGCTCCGCCAAGGTCAACCCCTACGCGCTCAAGGAGGCCGCCTATCTGGTGAACCAAATGCTTGACAAGCGGCCTGACGTGCGAGATGCCATGATCAAGAGTGGGGCGCGGCTCTGTGTCATGGCATATAACGAATACACCACAGATTTGCCGGAGTTTGCCCGGATGTGCGACGAGAAGGAGCCGGGGTTTGAGGATCTGCCGGCCAAGGATTATTGGGATGCGAGGGCCCGCGGCCTCGGTGGCAGTGAGACCGACCCGTTCTGCGTGTGTGCCGAGGAGAATGTCCTGTGCTACCCGGGCGACCCGTATGCCAAGGAGAGTATTCTCATCCACGAGTTTGCCCATAATATCCATCTGCGCGGCATGATGAACGTGGACCCGACGTTCGACGCACGCCTGCAAGCCACCTACGCTGCGGCGATGAAGGCCGGTCTGTGGAAGGGCAAGTATGCCGCGGTGAACCATTGCGAGTACTTCGCCGTCGGCGTGGCTGGTTGGTATGGGCACGATCGGGTGAACGATCACGATCACAATCATGTGCATACCCGTGAAACATTGTTAGAATATGATCCGGCCCTCGCCGCGCTTTGCCGCGAGGTGTTCGGCGACACGGTGGTGCAACACACCAAGCCTGCGACCCGCCTTAGCGGCCATCTGGCCGGCTACGATCCGGCGGCCGCGCCGACGTTCGTGTGGCCAGAGCGCTTGCGCCAGGCCCAAGCTCAGATTCATGCCAAGGCGGTGGCGAGGGAAAAAGCGGCTAACCCGGACAGCCACCACGAAATCAGGAATATCCAAGGCTGGAGCGTCCACCTCAGCCGCGAGTTGCTGACCACCGAGGCCAAGGCCACTGCACGCGCCCTTGAGTTGCTAGATGCGCAGCTAGCGGAGATTGTGCGGGTGGTGCCGGCCCCTGCTGTTGCTGAGTTGCGCAAGGTTGCGCTGTGGGTTTCGCCCGAGTATCCTCAGATTCCACCGCGTGCCGAGTATCACTCCGAAGGCACTTGGTTGAGCGAGAACGGACGCAATCCAGCCATGGCCCGGGGCGTCGAGTTCACCAATGTGCGCATCTTCGAGGCCGAAACCCGCCGCATGCCCAACTTCGTCTTGCATGAACTCGCCCACGCCTACCACGACCGCGTGCTCGGCGGCCAACCCGCCATCGGCGAAATCGCCGCCGCCTACCAAAAAGCCAAGGCTAGCGGCAAGTATGACCGCGTCGAGCGCCAGGATTCCGAGGGCCGCAAGCGCATGGACCGCGCCTATGCGCTAACCAATCCGTTTGAGTACTTCGCGGAATCCACCGAGGCGTATTTCGGCCACAACGATTTTTTCCCTTACACTCGTGCCGAATTGCAACAGCATGATCCTGAGATGTGCGCATTGCTGGGCAAATTATGGGGGGTGGCAGTCAAGCCGTAAGTCAATACTGATGAGCCATCTTAAAAGAAACCACGGGGCAGTTCAATTCTCTGAAGTGCGAACACAATAGTAACTTTCGTTAGGTATTTGAGATATATTGTAGCCGCGTTCTGTGAGCACCGATGGCAAGCGTAGCCCCCTTTACGAACTTTCTGCTGGGCGTAACCGATATACCTGCGCGCTACGTTCCGCGGTTCCTCACACCTCTGCTGCTTAGTGCGGTGACGGAGTCGGTTCCGAATCAGCGGCCTCCGGTGCCTCAGGTTCCTTGTAGCGCTGCCCGCGCAGGTACAGGTCCTGCGCCTGATCGAAGGTGATGCTATAGATGTCCCCCTTGATCGGCACGTCCAGAGGAATGCGCCCAGTCTGCGGGTCCACCGGCAAAAGCTCCCGCAGCGCTTGCACGTTTTCAAATGTGTTAGGTAAGAGCGTGATTTGAAACTGCCCCTCATAAATCAGGCTGCGCGATTCCCGATCGGCGGCCTGCTCTGCCAGAATACTCGTCTCAAAACTCTGGTCGACCCGGTCAAACAGCGTGGATCCATCCTCTGGCTTACCTCCGCTACCCGCGTTCCCCTTGTCCTTATCCTTGCGCCCCGCGTGAGCTACACGCCTCAACGTGATTTCCAAATCCTCATCAGGAATTCTCGTCGCCTTGTGATCTCTCACTTGAGCGGCATCTGCCGCCGCATTGCCACTTCCGCTGCGCTTGAGCGCTGCGGCCGACTCATCGGCCGTAGGTGGCCTAACTTGCATCTGCCCGGTTAGGGTCATCAGGTCGCCAGCCTTCAATTCCACTTCAGTGACCTCCATGGCCCCGTTGAGAGTCTTGACTTTAAAGGATCCCTCGTTGAATGCCACCATCCGGTAGTTGTTGAAAACGTCGAAATCCGTGAGTGCCCGCAGCAGATGCAAGCGTTCGCGTAATCGGATGACATTGTCTCCGTCCACCACGAGTTTGCCATCAAAACCCAACCCTTCGCTGGTGTTGGTGGACCCAAACACCCGGAATTCCCCTGAGAGGGTTCCATCAATAAAGTTGCTGGCTGCCGCTGGGACCACGTCCTCAATCGTAATCTTGCGCATCTTGAGCGTGCCTTTTACCTCCGGCCTCTCTCCTGCCTGCACTCTCAGCCCATCCATGGTGACTTTGCCGACCCCTTTGCGCATCTCGGCCTTTTCGAACACCACTCCCTCCCGCGTGCAGTTGGCCACCAATTCCACAATCTCCAGATGGCGCCACCAACCCAGTGACATCGTCCCCCCGTTCAGATGCACCCGCCAGCCGTTGGCTACCCTCTGCAATTTCATGTGCCCACCTACAATCTTGCCGCGTGTGCGTTCAGAATACCCCCAGCGCAACGTGGCATCTTTCACCTCCACCGTCTCCAGTTTGAATTTCCCAAAATCCTTGAAAACCGATTCCGCAATCAATCCCGCGCTCTTCTCGTCGTCGGCCCCCGCATTTAACTCCAGATCTAGCTGGTTAATCAGCAGCACTCCTGGTTGCCACTCCCCGAGCAATCCATTGAACATGCCCATCCGACACTGGATATTGCGGGCCTCCATGCTGGAAAAAAACGTCCCTTTGCCACCTTTGCTGGCCAATCGCGCCATTTGCATCTTTCCTCCCACCCATCGAAATCCGCTCATTTCCATTTCGCTCGCCCCTAGGCCTCTGCCGATGGACTCCTTGAGCTTCTTTTTAAATCCAGGAGTGCTGGGAAGCCACACAAAATAAACTGCCAACCCGATGGCGGCCACTCCCAAAAACATCAGCAAACGGCTGGCCATCCGCAGCAAATGAAAGCTCAAGGTGGACTTGGAGCCCCCTCCAGACATGGAGTATCGGATCTGAAACCAAAACCCTTGGCTCGCCACCCATTGGCTCAGACGTTCGTTGAAGTTGCTTGACTGCTCAGATGCCATACGGAAGTTGATTGCCTGCTGCGCCCCCAGTAACGCTCAGATTCTAAACCGACGCCAGCTAAAATTCGCCTTCCCGATTTTCCCCTGTCGGGATTTTCCCCTCGCACATTCGCCCGCTTTGCCGTACCACCCCCGCGTGGACGCCACCGATTATAAAGTACGCCTTGAAATTTTTGAGGGACCGCTCGACCTGCTCCTTTACCTGATCAAAAAGGATGAGGTGGACATTCAAGCCATTTCAATCGAGCGCATCACCCGCCAGTACCTCGATTACATCAACACCTTCAAACTGCTTAACATCGATTTGGCCTCCGAATTTATCGTCATGGCGGCCAACCTCATGTACCTCAAAAGCCGCACACTCTTGCCGCGCGTCGATCAACCCCCGGAAGCCGAGGCCGAGGAGGATGACCCCCGCTGGGACCTGATCCGGCAGCTCATCGAATACAAAAAATTCAAGGATGCGGCCGGCTTTCTCACATTGCGTGCCATCGAACAGGAGGGGCGGTTCGCGCACCAGCCAGACGCCCCAGCGCCGACCCCCCATGAGCCTGCGCCCCTCGCTGAAGTCTCAATCTTCGACCTCATTCGCGCCTTCCAGAATGTTCTCAAGCGCTTTGAGGAAAGCCACGACTTTGGTGATATCATCGATGATCGTTTCACCGTCTCAGATAAGATCGACTTCCTGCTGGAGCAATTCGCACCGGGGGAAACCAAGAGCTTCGACAACCTTTTCCAATCGGCGTCCACCAAGGCTGAGGTCATTGTGACATTCCTCGCCCTGCTAGAACTCATGAAACTCAATCAGTTCTTGGTCCGCCAAAGCTCCCTGCTCGGTTCCATCGCCATTGAGCGCAGAACCCACAACGCCATCGCCGAACTCCAGGCATTCTCCGACCCGGACCTCACTGACGAGTGAAGAATCAGTTCATCCGGAATACAATCCTCGCCTTGGTCAGGTCATAAGGTGACATTTCCATCTTAACCTTGTCCCCAATCACCAGGCGAATGAAACGCTTGCGCATCTTCCCCGAAATGTGCGCTAGCACCTCATGCCCGCTGGCCATCTTAACTCGAAACATCGTTCCCGCCAACACCGCAGAGATCACCCCTTCCACTTCCACAGCCTTCTCTTCATCATCTTTGACCGTAGAGCGCGACGGCGGCCCGTACCCACCTCTGGATTTATTTGAGGAACGCCGGGAGGAAAATTTGGGACGAGCTGGCATGGGAAATAGCAAGGAAAAGAACCGGCGGCACGACACATGCCACCGACCCGGTCAAAGTAGGACACAAGGCACCGCCCGGCAACCCCAAAATCCATTCCTCTTGCTTTTCCGTGGAGCTCCCCCCCGATTATTGGGGTTGACGGGTGAGGGGAGTAGCGATATTCGCTTCGGAATCCCGCCAATGAACGCTGCTATCTTCCGACTGCTGTTCTTTCCCTTCCTCTGCTTCGAGTCTGCGTCTGGAGCCATCGCCCTGCTCGATGATCGTCCAGCCCCCTTGCGCGACTGGGCCTTCGAATACGGCTATGCCTACATCACTCACGACACGGTTGACAAGCTCTTCCTAGCACAGACCAGCGTCGCCCATGGCCCTGCCGGTGGTCACATGCATTTGTTCACCGCCGCCTATCGACTTGGGGAGCCAGATTTGCAAATCGGCGACCAACTGTGCAAACCGTTGCTGGAACTGCCCCTCACACTGGGTATCGTTGAAGAAAATTCCCGCTCGCCGTTTCTCAACTACGCAGCCTCTTTTCAGGTGCGCTGGCGTGATTTTCCTTGGAACGAGTGGGTGAGCACCACCCTGTCGATGGGCGTTGGGCTAGCCTATTCGGAGAAAATCTTTCTAATGGATCGCCAAACCCATCCAGGGCGCTATCGGTCCCGTGTGAAAATCAACTGGCCGACTGAGATCTCGCTTGCCCTGCCCCAATACCCCCAACATCAACTCACCACCTTCATCTGGCATCAGTCTGGGGGTCACATTTTCGATCGCGGTGGCATCAATGACTTTGGCTTTGGCTACCGTCACGGCTGGTAAACTGTGTGCCTGCTCGGCATCCGGACGGCCCGGCTTGCGCGCCTTGATCGACCCGCCCTTCCAACTGATGAAAGTTGGGCCGCAGTCCGAGCGAGCCTTTCAGCGCGTTGAAGCCCACTTCCGCACGCAATGCGTCATGTCAGTGGAGATCATCGCGGTTTTCTTGAGTCGGCGCTGGGCGCTGCGGCACAGCACCAACACGCTGGCGGCGTCCTCGGGGTCGGTGATTTTCCGGACTTCCACCTGTTGGTTCTCCGCCCGGTTTGGCAGCAGTTCAAAGCCGCTGGCGGCAAATTCGTCTTCATACTTCTTGCGACTGCCGCGGGGGATGTTGATCAAATACGAATAGCCCAACTATCCTGGCTCCGTGCAAAAATCCGCCCTGCAGAGCGGATGATTCGGATTGGCGGCCCTTGACAGATTGGTTCCTCGGTCCTACCGATAGGCCCACGTGTGACTGCGATACTTGGAATATCTGCGTTTTATCATGACAGCGCCGCCGCTTTGGTCGTGGATGGGAAAATTGTCGCCGCCGCACAAGAAGAGCGCTTCAGCCGAAAAAAGCACGATGCGGGATTTCCGGTACAGGCAGTGGGGTATGCTCTTGAGGAAGGCGGGTTGCAGCCTGAAGACTTGGAATATATCGTTTTCTATGACAAACCACTGACCAAGTTTGACCGTTTGCTGGAAACCTATCTGGCATACGCGCCTGCTGGTTTGGGCAGTTTCCGGCAGGCGATGCCGCTGTGGCTCAAGGATAAGTTGCATTTGCGCGGCACCTTGCGGCGATATCTAGCAAGGGCCAAGCGTGCCCGGTTGGTGTTTACCGACCACCATGAGAGCCATGCTGCGAGCGCGTTTTTTCCTAGTCCGTATGAACGTGCGGCGTTTTTGACGATTGACGGGGTGGGTGAATGGAGTAGCGCCACGTTCGGCACCGGGGTGGGCAATCAACTGGCATTTCTCCGGCAACTGCGGTTTCCGCACTCGTTGGGCCTGCTCTATTCGGCGTTCACTTATTATTGCGGATTCCGGGTGAATAGCGGCGAGTACAAGCTGATGGGCTTGGCTCCTTACGGCCAGCCGGTCTATCTGGAACTCATTCTCACCCGCCTGCTTGATCTGCGGCAGGACGGGAGTTTCCGCCTGCGGATGGAGTATTTTAATTTTTGCCAGGGGCTGACGATGACCAACGGGATGTTTCACCGTCTTTTTGGGGGGGCGCCGCGGGCTCCTGAATCCATGTTAGAGCAACGGCACATGGATTTGGCGGCGAGTATTCAACAGGCGACCGAGGAGATTGTGTTGCGGATGGCCCGGGAAGTCCACCGCCAGACGGCCATGCCACACCTCGTCATGGCCGGTGGTGTGGCACTCAACTGCGTCGCCAACGGCCGCTTGCTGCGCGAGGGACCTTTTGAAGATATATGGGTGCAACCGGCGGCTGGAGATGCCGGCGGTGCCCTCGGCTCGGCGCTGTTTGCATGGCACCAGTTGCTGGATCAGCCGCGCCACGCCGCAGGCCGGGACAGTCAGCAAGGGAGCTTCTTGGGGCCTCGTTTTAGCAATGCTGCGATTGAGACATTTCTGGCCGGGGAGGGGGTGCCTTATGAAATGTTGGATGACGAGGCTGAGTTGCTGGCGCGGGTGGCCCAAATCATCGAATCCGGCCAAATTGTCGGTTGGTTTCACGGGCGCATGGAGTTTGGTCCGCGGGCGCTCGGGGCTCGCAGCATCTTGGGCGATCCCCGCAAGCCCACACTCCAAGCCACGATGAACCTGAAAATCAAGTTTCGCGAGAGTTTCAGGCCCTTTGCGCCCTGCGTGCTCAGGGAGAAAGCCAGTGAGTATTTCGGACTTCGCCCCGACCAGGAAAGCCCATATATGCTGGACGTCGCCCCGTTGGTGGAAAAACACCGGCTGCCACTCGCCCCGGATCAACTCGAGCGAATGAATCGCTCCGAAGATTTGCGGGAACGCGTCAATATCCTGCGCTCAAGCCTGCCAGCCGTCACTCATGTGGATTACAGCGCGCGGGTCCAGACGGTTGACGAAGAGCGGCACGGGCGGTTTTGCCGACTGCTGGAATCCTTCAACCGCCTCACCGGCTGCCCGGTGCTGGTGAATACCAGTTTCAACGTCCGCGGTGAGCCGCTGGTGTGCACCCCGGAGGATGCCTATCGGTGCTTCCTAGCCACCGATATGGACGCGCTGGTGCTCGAAGATTGCCTGCTCCTCAAGGATCTAATCCCCGGTCCACTCACCCAAACCGCCCGCCGGACGCATCTGGCAAAATTTAAACCCGACTAATAAACCCACCAATGAATTGGTCAGACATTCCGTTCGACCCGAGCCGGCGCATGCTCCGGCGATTTGCCGCCTTGTGGCTGCTTGTTTTCTTGGCGCTGAGTGCCAATGCATGGCTGGTGAGGGATCGCCCTTGGTTAGGGGTGGTTCTGGGAGCTGCCGCGCTGTTAGTCGGAGTGCCTGGCCTGTTGTGGCCGGGGTTGTTGCGCTGGATTTTCGTGGGATGGATGGTTGGGGTTTTTCCGATAGGCTGGCTCGTTTCCTGGGTGATGTTGGCCGTGTTGTACTTTCTGGTGTTCACCCCGGTGGCGGTATTTTTCCGGCTTCGTGGCCGCGACGGACTCAAGCGCAACCCTGCCCCCGGACAGGCCAGTTTCTGGGAAGCCAAACAATCCCCCACCGATATGCGGAGCTATTTCCGCCAATATTAACGAAGTGTTAGATCATGGTGAGCCAACCTATTCAAACCCAAATGCTTGTTATACGCCCATATTCTCCCTTGTCGCCATTCCATCAATTGGCTCAATTTTTTCAAAAATGCGGAGGCTCCCGATCATGACCAAGGAACCCATGGATACCCATGCGGCGGCCACCGAAGACCGTCCCGCCTCTGCTAGGAAAAAGCTTTCCACATCGAAAAAGCTTTTGTTTTCCGCAATCGTCTGTTGCGGATTTTTCGGCATCGTGGAGTTGGTTTTGTGGCTTGCGGGCGTGCCCACCCTGCTCGAGCAAGCCGATCCGTTTCGAGGCTTCTCGGGTCTGGTGAAAGTGTTTGAGCGGGAGGGTCCGAATTACAGGACGCGGGCCGCCAGCCGTGGATCGACGTTTAATGATCAGTCGTTTCTAGCAAAAAAGCCGGCTGACGGGTTGCGCCTTTTTTGTTTGGGAGGCTCGAGTTCATTTGGTTTTCCGTGGGGAGCTGAGGCCGCCTTCACCAGTATTGTGGGCGAGGCGTTGGCCGCGACGCATCCGCAGCGTCACGTTGAAGCCGTCAACGCCAGCGGTGTTTCTTACGCCATGCACCGGCTGAACATCGTCGCCGATGAACTGCTAGGGTATAAGCCCGACGTGTTTTTGGTGTATTCCGGGCACAATGAATTCATCGAGCCAGCCTTCTTTGATGCACTCAAGCACCGCGGTTCGTTTCATACGGGTTTGGAATATGCGCTGGCCTATTCACGGGTTTACTCCGGTATGCGAATGGCCGCAGAGCGCCTGCGACGGGCGAAAAGTGCCCCGGCCAGCGGATTCGAATCCCGGGTCATGCGCGACCAAACGCATGTCTATTCCCAGCAGGAAAAGGAGGCAATTGTCGCCGAGTATCGCTGGCGGTTGGAACGGCTGGCCCGGCGCGCCCAAGCCGCAGGCGTCAAGGTCGTGTTGGCGACCATTCCCTGCAATTTGCGCCAGTGGCGTCCCGAGGCATCCAGCGGCTTGGCGTCACTCGCGCCGGCCGATCGCCAGAAGCGCGCGGACCTGTTTGCCTCGGGCAGCCGTCTGCTTAAACGCGGCCGCTTCGAGTTGGCAGCTTCGGACCTGGAACAGGCGGCACAGCTGGCACCTCATCACGCGGAAACTCAATTTATGTTAGGCCAAGCCTACGAGGGGCTCAGCCGCTTTGACGATGCCCGCAGCGCGTATCAGCGGGCTTGCGATGAAGATGCCTCGCCGATCCGCCGCGTTTCCGGCATCAATCAGGCAATTCGCGAGGTTGCCCGCCAGGAGCGGGCGTTGCTGGTGGATATCGACCGGCTCTTTGAACAGCAGAGCGAGCATGGACTGGTGGGCTTCAACCTTATCGAGGACTACGTTCACCCGACCCGGCAAGGGCACGAACTGATTGCCTGGCAGATCTGGGAGGCCATGGAGCAGGCCGGATGGTTCCACGAGCCATCACGAGCCCAGAAGACGGTTTTTGACCGCATCATCGCCGAGCGTCGTCCGACCACCCCGGCGCAAAATGCGGTGTGGTTTTACAATCAGGGGGTTGTGCTGGAAAAGCAGGATCAGGTGGCGGCGGCGATCAAGAGTTATCGGGAGGCGCTTGAGTTGTCGCCTGGCTATAGCAGCGCCTTACTCAATCTGGGAAAACTCCTCGCCGATTCCGGCCAACTCACCGAGGCCGTTGAAAAATACCAGAAGGCTCTGCGCCTTCGTCCGGATTTTGCCGACGTCCATAACAACCTAGGCGCCGCTTTGGCCGGCCTCGGTCGCTTGGACGAGGCCCTCGCCTGTTACCAAGAGGCCCTGCGCCTTCGACCTGCCTTTGCTGGTGCCCACCTCAACCTTGGTGTGGCGCTGGCGAGCCGCGGGCAGATCGATGCGGCCATCGGTCATTATGAGGAATGCCTCAAAATCCAGCCGGATGACGCCGAGGCACACAACAACCTCGGGGTTGCATTGGAAGGCTGCGGCCGACTTGATGAGGCCGTCGCCCATTATCACAAAGCCCTTGAGATCAATCCCGACCGCGCCGATGCCCACAATAACCTCGGGCTGGCTATGGCAGGCCGCGGCAAGCTCGATGAGGCGGTGATGCATTATCAGCAGGCCATCGAAATTAAACCCAACTATCCCGAGGCCCACCTCAACCTTGGGCTGGCGATGGCCGCTCGTGGCAAGACCGATGAGGCCATCGCTCTTTATCAAAAAACTCTTGACCTCAAGCCCACGTTCGCCATGGCCCACTTCAACCTCGGAGTCGCTTTGGCCGGCCGGTCACAAATCAACGAGGCCATCGCCCATTACCAGAAAGCCTTGGAAATCCAGCCCAAGTACGCCGAAGCTCACCTCAACCTCGGGGCAATCTCGGCCAGTCGCGGCCAGATCGATGAGGCCATCGCCTCTTACCAGGCTGCGCTGCGCATCAAGCCGACTTTCGCCAATGCCCACTTCAACCTCGCCGTGGCGCTCAGTGGCCGCAATCAAATCGATGAGGCCATCGGCCATTACCAAAAGGCCATCGATATCAACCCCAATTTCGTGGAGGCCCGTTTCAACCTTGCCAATGCCTTGGCCGGCCGAGGAAAACTTGCCGAGGCCATCGCCCATTTGCAGAAACTTCTCACTTTGGCCAACGCCCGCAAAGACACCGCGCAGGCTGCCGCCATTCGTGCCCGCATCCAAAAGCTCCAGTCAGAGGAGGCCCCCCCCGGTACAGCCCGGTAGCACCGTCGGGGCCTGCCCTGCGGGGCCTGATGGGCCTGCCCAGAATGCGTCGTTAAAGCCGTCGTAGATTTGATGGCTTAGGATCTAGTGTCTGAGGCACAGCCTCTCTAGCCTTTGGCCGTTGCCTCAAGTTGTAGATAGATATCTAGCAGGTCTTGATAGATCGGGCCAGAAGCTGGATCCGGGGTGAACGTGGCGATGGCTGGTGCCAATGTCTGGGAGAGAGCCGAGTAGCTGTGGTGGCTGACGACATGGGCGGCGAGCATGGCTGCACCGAGGGTTGCAGAGTCTTGGACGGCAATGGTTTCCACCTTGGCCTGGAAGACGTTGGCGAGAGTCTGGAGGATGCCTGTGCTGCGCGAGGCACCGCCAGTCACCCGGATGGTCTCGAAGTTACCGATCCATTGCGAGTGTACCCGGATGGATAGGACCTGCGCCTCGATAATGGCACGGATCCGCGTGGCTGCGGCGGCGTTGGCGAAATCAAAGTTGGCGCGCAATCCAGGGGTGAGCACTGGGGGGGTGATTTCCGCCTCAAACCATGGCAAGGCGAGTTGACCGTTGTTGCCGACGGGTGTCTGCTCAAATGCCGTCACATCGAAAAACGTCCAATCCACCCCGGCTTCCTCACATACCCGTTCGCGGGCCAATGAGCCGTTCTTGAAGCAGGTTAGGCACATGAAACCACCAGTGGGATTGCCGAACACGTGGCCGCAGCCTTCCGGATCGGTCCGATACGGGTCGAGCACTGCAAAAAATGTGTCGCTCGTACCCAAGCTAACCACTGCCAGGCCGGGCCGTGTGGCACCTGTTCCAACCAAACTCGCGGGGTTGTCACCGGTCCATGCGGCGATGGTCACGTCGTTGGAGAAGCCATACTTGGCAAAGTAGGGCGAGAGCTTGCCAATGACCGTGTGAGTGGGCACAGCAGGGGGAAGTTTGTCTAACAACCCAGGTGCGCTTGCCTCGCAAATTGCCGGATCCCAAGTGAGGGTGTTGAGGTTGAGCAGGTTCATGCCGGCAGCATCGCCATAGTCAATGGGCGCATGCCTGCCGCAAAGCAGCGAGGCCATGAACGAAGACACCAGATGAATGCTGGCGGTGGCGGCGTAAGCGGCCGGCTCATGTTGATAGAACTTGCGAATCTGTGCACCGGTGAAGCGTTCTATGGCTGGCGAGCCGGTGTCCGTTTGGAGTCGGGCACCGATGGCGGCACTCACCTCGGCACACTGGGCGCTGGTGGATGAGTCCATCCAGATCGGCGAAGTCTGCCGCGATAAGGCCGGCGCGAGTTGATCGATCAAGCTCCTAGCGGAGTCGAGACCGGCAAGGATCGCGTCGGCTTGGGAGTTGAGATAGACCGAGCCGTGCTGTTGGCCGGAGCCGGCAATGCCGACGACCCGGTCCAAAGGCGCACCTTCGGCCTGCATCCGTGTGAAAAGCAGGTCGAGCGCTGCCACCCACAACAGCGGCTCGGCATGCTTTTCGAGCGGGTCCCCCGATGGCGAATAGGCCGCCTGGTACTGCGGCAGATCCTTGGCGAAATTGACCGTCATCTGGGCAACGATGGTGCCTGCGGCGGCATCAATGATGAGGCCCTTGAGGCTTTGGGTGCTGCTATCGAGACCGAGATGGTAGGACATGGGGGGCTGATATAAGTTAGAGACTGAGCAGGATATCGTTGAAGTGGATTTCAAGCAATTCCTGACGGCCGCTTTGGAGGGCGGGCTCGCCATTTTTGAGGGTGAGCTCGGCGAGTTTGTCCAGCGAGGATTTTCCGGCCAAAATCTCCTTGCCGGTGGGGGATTTCCACGACGCATAACGATCATCGACAATCTTGTTGTAAGCCTTGTCGGAGAGGATCTTGTCGGCCACCAGCAGGCCCTTGGCAAAGGAATCCATGCCGCCGATATGGGCATAGAACAGGTCCATCACGTCGTTGGAGCCACGCCGGCACTTGGCATCGAAGTTGAAGCCGCCGGAGCCGATTCCGCCCTTTTGTTGGAGCACGGCGATCATGGCGGTGGCGGTGTCATAGAGGTTGATCGGGAACTGGTCGGTATCCCAGCCGAGGAGCACGTCTCCGGCGTTGGCGTCGATGCTGCCGAGTTTATTTTCGGCGGCGGCCACGGTTAGTTCGTGGGCGAAGGTATGGCCGGCGAGGGTGGCGTGGTTGGCTTCGACGTTGATCTTGAAATGGTCATACAAGCCGTGGGCGCGGAGGAAGCTCAGGACGGTGGCCGTATCGTAATCGTACTGGTGTTTCGAGGGTTCGCGGGGCTTGGGTTCGATGAGAAACTGGCCCTTGTAACCAATCTTTTTGGCGTGATCGACGGCGAGTTGGAGCAGAGCGGCAAACTGGGATTGCTCCTGGCTGTACTTCGTGTTGAGCAGCGTTTCGTAGCCCTCGCGGCCACCCCAGAACACATAGTTTTCGCCACCCAGTTCACAGGTGGCCTCCAGCGCGTGTTTGAGCTGGGCCGCAGCGTAGGCAAACACCTGCACGTCCGGATTGGTGCCGGCACCGTGAGTATAGCGCGGATTGGAAAATAGATTGGCGGTACCCCACAGCAGTTTGATGCCGGTGTCCTTCTGCATCTTCTTCGCCTGCTTCACCACAGCTTCCAAATTTTTGACAGACTCGGCGAAGGTTGCGCCCTCGGGGGCGATGTCGCGGTCGTGGAAGCAATAGTAGGGGACGCCGAGTTTCTGACAGAACTCGAAGTTGGCCTCCAGCGCCTTGGTTGCGGCCTCCATCGGAGTACCGACGTTCCACTCGCGCACCCAAGCGGCCGGGCCGAACATGTCCGAACCACCGCCCTTGAAGGTATGCCAGTATGCCACGGCGAACCGGAAATGTTGCGCCATCGTCTTGCCACGGACCTTGTGTTTGGCGTTGAACCACTTGAAGCTGAGGGGGTCGCGGCTCTGAGGGCCTTCGTATTTGATCGGGGATTTGACGAGAGGGAAGTACGATTTCATGGTTATTGGATTTCCGTGCAAAGGACCTGCGGAGTTTGCTGGCCTAGCCGCTAACGACAAGCAATTTTTTAATGGATGCAAAAAAATGTCATCTATATCATCATCCCTTGCGGGCTGATCCTGCGGTAAGAACTTTCGCGGGTGCGGCGTATCAAGCCGCCATGATGACCGAAACCCATTCAATAAGCCGGGCACTTGGCGTGGTGTGCGGGGCGTTGGCGTCGTTGGCTGCCGCAGGCGAACCGGGCGGGGCATGGACGACGGCAACGCGCGCCGGTCGGGTCGAGGCGAGCCATGGTGAAACCTTGCTGTTTGCATGGCAGAGCACGCCACTGGTAGCACCGGTGGGGGGGGCCAAGTTTGCGGCCAGCGCGTTTCTCCACCCGCTTCGAACGCCCTCGGGCTTCGAATGGACCACTGCGCAGCCCGCCGATCATCTCCATCATCTGGGCCTGTGGTGGCCGTGGAAATTTATCGAAGTTGACGGCCAGCGCTACAATTGTTGGGAAATCCAGGAAGGTCAGGGCGGATATGTGGCGCGTGCCGTGAAACAGTTAGACGAAGATCCCGATCGGCTGGGCTGGGAATTGACCAATGAAGTGGTGATTCACAAGCAGGGCACCGAGCCGCAGGCGGTCATTCGCGAGACTGCCACGGTGGGGCTTGCCTTGCGCGGCAGCGATGCTCTCGTGCTCGATATCGCACTGAGTCAGCACTCGCTGGCAGGTCAGGTGACCATTATCAACTACCGTTACAGCGGATTTTCCTGGCGTGGCAGCAGTTCCTGGAACAAAGACAACAGTCGCATGCTGACTAGCGGAGGTCAGGGCCGCGACGATGCTAACGGACAATCCGCACGCTGGGTGGTCGTCAGCGGTCCAACCCCCGGCGGATCCGCCTCTGTCCTGTTGATGAGTGCGGCCATCGAGTTAGCCGGTACAGCGGAGCGCTTGCGCGTTTGGGACGCCAAGACCGAGAATGGCACGCCGTTTGTGAATTTCAATCCGGTGGTTGAGACGGCGCTACTTCTGGACGCTGCGCATCCGGCGGTTTCCAATCGCAAATACCGGGTGGTTGCCGCCGACCACTTGATCGATGCTGCTGCAGCCGAAGCCGAGTGGAACCTGTGGATGGATAAAAAATAGCAGCGTCTGGAAATTTCTTTCGCGGTGATGGTGGGTGAAGGACGATGTGTCAGCAATTAGACAAGTGTGCACCATCGATTCATAGGGGCGCACCGGATTTGATTTCACGAAATTACATTTGCATGTCAGTCCCGTCGGTCTATCCTCGCGCCTTTGCGCCAATATTCATTCTGTCATGGGACCTCTTGGAATGCCTGAAATTCCCGCAGGAGCGCGGGCTACGGCCCGCCCGTCCAGCAGGCCGTCCCATGCATTCTTCGCGTTGTTGGCCTGCGTTCTGGCCCTGCTCACCAACCCGGCTTGTGGCAAAAAGCACCCAACTCCTGTGTGGAACGCTCCTAGCGACGTCCCTCCTCAGGTCGCAAACCGCCCCGCCGCCGCCAAAAAGCCCCCGCTGCTCAGTGACCCGTCCGTGCCCGGTCTGCGCTTTGTAGCCTACAACCTAAGCAACTGGCTGACCATGGAACGCGGCAGCGGGCACCCGGATGCCAAGGGCACGCCCAAGCCTGCGGCGGAAAAGCGTGCACTTGTCGAGTTGCTCATCCGGCAGGCACCTGATGTGCTGGGGGTTTGTGAGATTGGTAGCCGCGAGGATTTGGCGGAACTTCAGGCGGCACTTCTAGCCGGCGGCATCGACTTGCCCCACCTCTATTACACCGGCGGTGGCGACGAAGTACGTCATCTCGCGCTGCTCTCGCGCTTCCCGATCATCCGCACCGCCACCCCGGCCCAGCTCGACTTTAAACTCAATGGCAGTGCCTACACGATGAGTCGTGGTATCCTCGATGCCACCATGATGGCTCACGATAAATCGTACCGCTGGCTCGGCGTCCACCTGAAAAGTAAACGCGAAGTCGCCGACGGCGATCAGGACGCCGTGCGCCTCTGCGAAGCCAGGCTGCTCCGCCAACACGTCGATTCGATCCTCGCCGCCGAGCCTAGCGCCCGTCTGGTCATTTACGGTGATTTCAACGACACTCGCGGCAGCGCCCCTCTCAAGATGATCACCGGCAATTATGGCGAGGTGGGCTTTCTCACCGCCATCCCCGTGCAGGACAAACAAGGCGAGCGCTGGACCCATTTTTGGGAACTCCATGATATCTATTCACGCTTCGATTTTATCACCGTCACCCAGAGCCTCAAACATGAGGTTGACTCTAACACGTCTCGCATCCTTGACGACCCAGAATGGCGCGGAGCGTCCGATCATCGTGCGCTACTCGCTGTTTTTAACTGATCTCACCTAACATACACAACCCCAACACCAATACCATCATGTCAAACAAACCACTCAACGTCGGTCTCGTCGGAGGCGGCAAAGGCGCATTCATTGTGCATCCCCATCAAAAGGCCATCCTCATGGACGGGACTCGGCGAATTGTCGCCGGGGCTCTCTTTCCAGATCCCAAGGTGGCGCTGGAAGAGGCCGCCAACTGGCCCTATCCGATCAAAGGTTACGGCTCTTACGATGAGATGATCGCTGCCAACGCGACGGCACCTGCCTCCGAAAAGCTCGATTATATCCTCATCGTCACGCCTAATTTTGTGCACTTTGATCCCGCGATGAAAGCGATGAAGGCTGGCATCGCGGTATTCTGTGAGAAGCCGTTGTGTCTCAATCTCAAGGAGGCCGCCGAGTTGGTGCGTACCTCCCAAAAACTCGGCGTGCCATTCGGCGTCGCTCACACCTACGTCGGCCATTGGACCAGTCGCCTCAGCCGCTACATCGTCCAGAGCGGCTTGCTCGGGGACGTCCGCTGGGTGGATAGTTATTATATCCAAGGCTGGCTCGCCACTAAATTGGAAGCCACTGGTCAGCAGCAGGCGAGTTGGCGCGTTGATCCGAAGCGTGCCGGCGGCTCGGGCTGCGGCGGGGATATCGGCACTCATGCCCTGATGCAATTGCGCTATGTCACCGGCCTCGACGTCACGGAGCTCTCCGCACAAATGGAGACCTTCGTCGAAGGCCGCCAGCTCGACGACCACTTTACCATTTATTGCAAATTGAGCAACGGCGGCAAAGCCCTGGTGCGCGCCTCTCAAATCTGCATCGGCCACAAAAACGACCTCGGCATTACCATCGCGGGCACCAAGGGCACTCTGCGCTGGCGCCAGGAAGACCCGGAATGCCTGACCATCTGCCTGCCCGACCAGCCAGACCGTGTGTATTGGCGTGGTGCCGTGTCGGCCGGGGATGGCTTCTTGCCCAAGACCCTTCCCGCCGACTTGCTCGGCGAGTCCACTCTGCCAGCCGGGCATCCCGAGGCGTTCCATGACGCCTTCGCCCGCCTCCATCGCTGCTTCGAAGCGGATGTGCGCAAATGGCAGTCTAATAAAAAATTCACCTCCGACGGTAGCAAATATGCCAGCGTCGAGGATGGTTGGAGCGGCATCGCTTTCATCGAAACCTGTGTCAAAAGTAGTAAGAAAAAAGGCGCGTGGGTCGCTATGCCGAAAAAGATCTAACTAGTGTGAATTCGCTTCAGACTCAGCGAGCCAAGGCGTTTTGATGTGGGTCTAGCAAATCTGCCTAATGACAGTTCCTTGGGTTATTCAAGAGGTCTGATAAATCGAGCGAAGCCGGATCTGGGAGCGGGACTTGCAAAAGTCCCGCTCTTTTCTGTTGCCCAACAAGATGCGTGGTCCGTCACTGACGATGCCCCGTTTTTGGTTCCGCTTTGCCTATGGACCGTGGTGGCGTGACACCGCTTTGCCTATGGAGTGCG
>JBAXCM010000008.1:0-26988 GCA_037141475.1 Verrucomicrobiota bacterium
ATGTAGCTTTCCGGGCGGCGGCAGGCGGCCATCCCCAAGCCGGCCAGCGCGGTGGATGCGCCCATCAATTTGAGGAACGAGCGGCGGGAGACATCCGCGTCGCCCTCATCAGTCATTTCAGCGGCTCCTTGGGGAAATTCGCGCTCCAGCCAGTGGCGGAATTCGGCGCTGTCTTCAAGTTGCCCGGCGCTGCGCCACGCAACGGTGGTTTCATCGGCGGAAACTGCGGGGTGATTCCAGGTGCGCTTACTCATGTTGGACTGCGGAAAATGGGATTGAACATCGGAAATTTGTCAGGGCGGATCAATGGTGACAGGTGGCGCAGGTGGTTTTGGGGGATACCCGGAATTGCTCCTTGAGTTTGAGCCCAAACTCCGCAGGCGTCTTCGCACCAGCCTGCGGGTGGTCCTTGAGGTATTGGGCGGCGTCGTACTTCATGTTGTACACCTGCTCCAGTGGTCGCAACTGGGTTTCCGGCGCACGGTGGCAATCCAAACACCATCCCATCGACTGATTCTGATCCTGAAAAACCACCTCCATCTGGTCAATCCGCCCGTGGCAACTCACACAGGAAATCCCTCGGTTCACATGCGCCGAATGATTGAATTTTACAAAATCCGGAGACTTGTGGATGCGCACCCACTCAATCGGCTTGCCATCGTAACCGGCAAACGCCGGATCCATCGACTTGCGCAGCGGCGCAAGCTTCGGACTCTCGCGCTGCACGTGCTGATGACAATTCCAGCAGGTGTTGCCCGTCGGCAAATTGGAATGCCCGGAAACATCCACAAACGAGTGGCAGTACCGACAGTCCATCCCCACCTGATCCACGTGAATCTTGTGCGAAAACGGGATCGGTTGGGACGGCTGATAGCCGACCACCTGAGCTTTTGGCGTCGCGTAATACGTGAAAGCGACAGTCACTCCGGCCGCCACCGCAAGCACGCAGAAGGCGATTTTGAGGGGCAGCAGGTTCGACCAGCGTGGGAAGGTGTTTGCCATGGGAGGGCTCTGGGAAATGGGATGAAAATTGCGGAATGGGTAGAGACAAAGACGAAAAGCGCACCGAACGTTGCCGGTCGAGGCCGCAAAGATGCAACCCACAGCCAAGCTTGCAACCGAAAAAATTCAGAATTTTCTTTTCGACGAAAGGGCAACCAGCGGCCAAGAAGCGCGAGAAATGGCTTGACGGCTTGCCGAAAGACCGCGCGCACATCCAGTCTGGGCGCAGTGAACGGGAAAAAAGCAACCAGCGGTTTCAGCGAGGCCCACTCACCCGACAGCAAAGGATTGCAAGCCGATTCGCTTGAGACCTACCTCGAACAATTGCGCGACCTTTGCCAGGACCACAACGGATGCCTTGGGCAAGACCGCCCGGAACGCATCCGTGCTCAAACCGAACAAGCAATTGCTCCCGCTGCTGAACTTGGGATCCTGACGACCCGACAAAAGCATCTCATTGGCACATCGGCGGTCACAGACACGCCGCTACAAGGCACCTCACCTCCCGCCGTCCCCACCCGCCATGATGGGATACACCTCGCTCGGATACTCAACTCTCAACTGGCTCACTAGACCCGACCTTCCATCCCATCTTCAATCCAAAATCCAAACTCCCCTCTTCATCCGTCTTATCTGCGATTTGATTCTCTTCCCTTCATCCCCCAGCCTTCAGCCTTCATCCTCTCTTCGCGGACCTTCATCCTCTCTTCGCGGACCTTCGACCACTCTTCCTCTTGTCTTCTGTCTTCCTCTTATTTCAGTATTTCGTCTACTCCTCTTGCGTCTTGCGCAGTTCGCGCTGGCGCAGCCACAGGAAGATCACCGGGGTGACGATGAGAATATGGACCAAGCTTGAGAGCATGCCGCCTATGACAGGGGTGGCCAGCGGTTGCATGACTTCGGCCCCCTGGCGGTGGCTCCACATGATCGGCAGCAGGCTGGCGACAATGGTTGCCACGGTCATGACCTTGGGCCTGAGCCTCAGGCGGGCACCGTCCTTGACTGCTTGCATCAGATCGGCGCTGGAGAAGGCGGCACCTTTTTCGGCCATGCGGGCTTTAACGGTTTCCTCGAGATAGACGACCATCACCACGCCTGTCTGCACCGCGGTGCCGAACAGTGCGATGTAGCCGACCCAAACAGCACCGTTGAAGTTATAGCCTAACAACTTTTGCAAGAGGACGCCCCCGCTCAGGGCGAAAGGCACCGCGAGCATGACATGTGCGGCTTCAAGGGCACTGTGATAGACGATGTATAGCAGCACGAAGATCACCAGCAGGACGATGGGAAAAACCACCTGCATCGTTTCCACAAACCGCCGTTGATTCTCGTATTCACCGGTCAACTTGTAGGTCATCCCCTGCCAATTGATGGTTTTGAGCTTTTGTTCGACCTCTTGGACGAAGCCGCCGAGGTCGCGGTCCTGAACGTTGGCCTGGACGTAGGAGCGGAGGCGTCCATTTTCCGAGGCAATCTCGTTGGCACCTATTTCGCGGGTAATTTTGGCCACCATGCCGAGGGGGATGTATGGATTGCCAGCCCCTTCGCCGCTGCTCATTCCCGGTTTGGCGGCGATGAGGATGGCAGCGAGTTTATCGATGTCATCGCGCTCGCCGCGTTCGACGCGGATTTGGATCGGGAACCGCTGGCGGCCTTCGATGGTGGTGCTGACGTTCTTGCCGCCGATGGCGATCTCCACTGCGTCGAGGACGTCCTTGGCGTTCAGACCATAGCGGGCCATGGCTTGTCGGTCGGCCGCAATGTTCAGATAGGGCTTGCCCTGGACGCGGGACGGAGAGACGCCGCTGGCACCCGCGACGCCCTTGATGAGCTTTTCGACCTCAAACGCCTTGCGCTGAATGGCATCGAGATTGTCGCCAAAAATTTTCACTCCGAGTTGGGCGCGAATGCCGGTGTAGAGCATGAGGATTCGGTTTTCGATAGGTTGGAGCAGCGCCGGAACATAACCCGGCACCAGCTTCATCTTCTCAGTGAGCTCGGCTTTTAGTTTTTCGGTGGTCATACCCGGACGCCAGGCCGGATTGCGTTTCACGCTGAAGCGGCCGTCTGGGATGTATTCGGGCTTGAGCATGATGGTAGTTTCCAACATCTCAGTTGGTGCCGGATCGGTGGCGGTCTCAAAGCGACCGAGCTTGCCAGCCACACTGGCCACTTCCGGAGTGGCGGCTATCACTTGGTCCTGCCACGCCATCACCCGCTGAATCTCCTTGAAGCCAGTCTTGGGCAGCATCACCGGCATGTATAGCAAACTCCCCTCATTGAGTGGCGGCATGAACTCGCGGCCAAACCCGCTGACGGCATCCGCCAGTTGGGGGTGACCGGCGTCGCGCAGGGCTTTTACAGCGGGACGCGGCAGGCCGAAGGCGATGACCAGCGCGGTGGCAAGGATCATGCAGGCCGCTGATAGAACGGTCTTTCTATGATTGAGAGCCCAGTCGAGCGTCGGCTCGTAAATCCATAGTAACAACCTCATCACGATGTTCTTGTCCTCCGCATGGAACGGCCCGCGCACCAGCAGCGAACAGAGCACCGGTACAAATGTCACCGCCAACAATGTCGAACCGATCATCGCAAACGTCTTGGTGAAGGCGAGTGGATGGAACAACTTTCCCTGCTGGCCGGTGAGCGCGAAGACCGGCACAAATGCCAGCACGATGATGGCCATGGCGAAAAATATCGGCCGGCCGACTTGTTGGCAGGCGGCCAAGGTGGTCTCCCAGGTTTCTGGTCGGGTCAGCGGCCGGCCTTTGTCGGTCTCGGCCTTTTCACAATGGCGGATGACGTTTTCGGTGACCACGATGGCGGCGTCCACCAGCACCCCGATGGCGATAGCAATACCCGTTAGTGACATGATATTGCTGGTGATGCCGAACTGCTTCATGAGCATGAATGATATCAGGATGGAAACTGGCAGTGGCAAGGTGACGATGAGGATGCTGCGGAAGTGCCACAGGAAGATCACATGAGCGAGGGTGACGAGGATCATTTCCTCGATGAGAGCGTGCTTGAGAGTGTCAATGGTGCGGTCGATGAGTTCGCTGCGGTCGTAAAACGGCCGGATACTCACCCCGGCCGGCAGGCTCGAGGCGATCTCATCAATCTTGGCCTTGACCCGCTCGATGACCGCCTTGGCATTCTCGCCGCTGCGCATCACCACAGTGCCGCCGACCGCTTCGTGGCCATTGAGGTCCAGCGCGCCTCGGCGATAGTCCCCGCCGATCTGGACCGTGGCCAGGTCTTTCAAATAGACAGGCACTCCCTGCATGGCCTTGACGGTGACCCGCTCGAGGTCCTCGGTACTGGTGACCAGACCGACGCCGCGGAGGATGAATTCAGCGCCGTTTTCCTCGACGGTCTTGCCGCCGACGTTGAGGTTGGCGTTTTGGACGGCGGCGAGCACCTCCATCAGGGTGACATTGGCGGCGCGCATCTTGGCGGAGGACAACTCAATCTGATACTGCTTGACGAAGCCGCCAATGCTGGCGACTTCAGCAACACCCTGCACACCCGCAAGTTCATAACGGATTTTCCAATCCTGCAGTGAGCGCAGTTGCGCCAGATCGTATCCGCCATCAGCGGCCACCTTCGGATCAACGTGCAGATAATATTGATAGACCCAACCCAGACCGGAGGCGTCGGGGCCGAGTTGGGGTTTGACGCCCTCGGGCATCGATCCTTGCAGGTAGTTGAGGCGTTCCAGTACCCGGGTGCGGGCAAAGTAGGTGTCCACATTTTCCTCGAAGATGATAGTTAGAAGCGAAAATCCGAACATGGAATTGGCGCGCACCTCCTTGACCCCGGCCAAGCCCTGAAGGCCGGTGGACAACGGAAAGGTCACCTGATCTTCGACCTCCTGTGGGCTGCGGCCCATCCAATCGGCATAGACGAGAACCTGGTTTTCTGTAAGGTCGGGGATGGCGTCCACCGGGGTGAGGCGCAGGGCACGGATGCCCAAAGCGATGAGCATGAGCACGCCACAAATGACGAGGAAGCGGTTCTTGAGGCTCCAGTGAATGATGGTTTCGATCATTGGGGGATGGGTGTGGATGGGTGGAAAAAATATCACTCAGGCTCAACCGCCTCCCCGCAGTCGGGCATGTTTTGGCCGAAGAACGGGTTGGCAATGGTGCGCTTTGCGGTCTGGATCCAGCGGGCTTTGTTAGGAACGCCGGGAAGGGCTTGGTTGACCATCGGGCACTCGTAGATTTGGAAATCTGGCATGCCATCGGCTTTGCGCAGCGGCACCAATACTGCGGTGGCGGCCAGTGAAAATTGGTGGAACGCAAGACGCGCGGCCTTCAGGTCGGTGATGGCGTGGAAATGCTCCGCTGTGGCGAGGGCGTCGAGTGCCGGGCTGGGCTGCGTGCCATCCCGCAGCTGTTTGATTAGAGTATCTGTGGTTTCGATAACGGTGCTGCTGGCGGTGTTGAATGCAGGCAAATCATCCACGCCGAGGGCGGCCGCTAATGCGTCGGCTACCTTGACGAAAGCCGCGACGGCCGCCTTCTGAGCGTCATTCAAGGCGGCGGGGGCTGGGGTGATTGGCATATCTGCGGCGGGCGCATCAGCGGTGGGCATGAATGCTCGGTTCATTTCGGCCTGACCATCGATGAGCAGGTTGCCATTGGTCACCACCCGCTCGCCCTCCTTGAGGCCGGATAGAATTTCCTGATAGATATCACCACGGCGGCCAATTTTCACCACACGGCGTTCGTAACCACTGCTGCCATGGTCGATATAAACAAGCGCCGCCGGGCCGGTTTGGAGGACTGCGCTGCGGGGAACGGTGAGGACCGAGGGTGCGTCGAGTTCCACTTGGCCATCGGCGAAGAGGCGGTTAAGGAGTAGGCGTTTACCGTTGACGGGCGGGTTGGAAAGCTCCACGCGGATGTTGGCCGAGCGGGTGGCCTCGTCGAGAGTGGGATCGATGAAAGTGATTTTTCCGGCAAATGATTGATCAGGGATAGCCGGGGTGGTGATTCTAACATTGAGGCCGGTGCTCAGCCAAGGCAGGTCCTGCTCGTAGGCGCGGAACACGAACCACATGGTCGAAAAGTCGGCGATCTCAAACAAGCGCTCGCCGGTTACGACGTATTGGCCGGCGGATACCGCCTGTGCCACGACGGTGCCACTGATCGGGGAAAGAATCTGCGAGGTGAGGGCGTCGGCTGGTTTGTGGTCCAGGGCGTCTATCTGAGCGGGACCTAGGCCCATCTGGCGGAGGCGCAGTGCGGTGTTGGCACGCAAATCACCACTGAGTTGGCGGTATTCGCGTTCCGCCTGAAGCAAGCCGGGACTGTAATATTCCGCCAGCGGCTGGCCTGCGGTGACCTCAGCGCCGAGATAGTTGATAGATAACTTGTCGATCCGCCCATCGACGTAAGCGGCGAGCACGCGGTGGCGGGTGGAGTCCTCGGTGATGACCCCTGCCACCCGCAACGAGCGTTTCAACGGCGCGGTGGTGGCCTCGACGGATTGCACATGCAGCACCTGAATTTGGTTTTGGGTGAGGACCACGAGATTATCGGAAGCGGCGGGTCCATCGTTGTGGCCGCCCTCGTAAATCGGCGTGAGTTCCATTCCGCAGATGGTGCAGCGGCCTGGCTTGCCGCTGGTCACCTGCGGATGCATGGCACATTGATAGTGCAGTAATTTGTGGTCGGTGGCGGCAGCAGTCACCGCCGATGCTGGGGTGGCTGCCGGGAATTGGCGGATTGCAAACCAGGCGGCGGAGGCCGTGATGATTGCGGTTAGAACGATGACGGCGAAGGTTTTCATGGCGTTAGCGGTTAGGGACGATGGTGTAGAGTTGTTCGAGGGCGGCGAGCTGCATGGCGATGAACCGGCGTTGTTCGAGGCTGATGGAAAAAAGCGTGCGGCTGGCGTCTAGCAAATCGGTGAGCGGGGCCTTCGAGCTGAGCCACGCGGCCTCGATGGACTTGGTGGCTTGGCGTGCTTTGTCGTGGATTTCGCCGGCATAGGCGCGGGCCTGGGCAGCGGCGTTGGCAGCCTCGGTGGTGCTGGTGAGAACGTCGCTGGCGAGCTCACGGCCGAGGGTATCGACGTCAGTGGCGGCAGCGAGCTGGCGTTTGCGAGCGGCGCTGATGTTAGCTTGATAGGAGGATTCGTTGAACCACGGCAGGTTCATTTTGAGGCCCAGCGTGGTGCTGCGGTAGTCGCCGCCGGAGTACACGTTGGCATCAATGCCGAGGCTCAGGCCGGGCAGCCTCTCGCGCTCGGCGATGCGAATTTCCTGGCTGGCGGCGTTGGCCATTTCGTGCAAGGCGCGCACTTTCGGATTGAGATGGGCGAGTCTGGCAATCTCGGCTTGAGCGAGGGGAACTGGCGGTGGTGTGGCGGGGAGCAGCAGCTGTGGCCAGACGGCGTCGAGCGGCCGTCCGAGGATGAGATTGAGTTTTTGGGCAAGTGCGTCGCGGTTGCGGCGCGCGGCTCCGAGCATCTGGGATTCTTTGGCCAATTCGGTTTCCATGCGCAGTGCATCGCTGCCCGAGCCCATCGGATCGGCCGCTCGCTGGCGGGCGTTTTCCGCCATCGCTGCGAGCCAGCCAACCTGAGCTTGTTGCAAGGTTATCGACTCATCGGCGAGAGCCAGTTCGATCGCATCATCGGCGGCGAGGGCTCCGGCAGCGAGCAAGGAGGCGCGGGTCGTGGCTACCTCGGCGCGTTGCAGGGCCTCCGCCTTTCGGCGTTTTGCCTCGTACATCCCGGGTTTCGGCAGGGCTTGCTCAACCCCGATAATCAGGTCGCCCTGATCCGCTCGCATCGATCGAGGCGCTGCCATCACGCCGAGGCCGACCATCGGGTCGTCCCACAAGCGCAGGCTGTGGATATCCAGTGCAGCGGCATCGGCTCGGAGTTTGCCAGCAACCACCGACGGGTGACTGCGGCTGGCTTCTTTTCTTAATTGGGAAAGAAAATTCTCATTCAAGGGCTGAGGTTCGGCCGCGTGCAGCAGGCCGCCGGCCAGCACCAAACCGGCAAAAAATTTCGGATGCATTTATCAATCGAGTCATAGGTTAAAAACCAAGTTAGGAACCTGTGCTGTGACATCCCGCGACATTTCGGCGGAGATGAGTGAGCACAATACGTCTGTCGAGACGTTGACTCAGATGACAAAACTGCAATACGCCACAGCCAGACTGACCCCGGCAAAGCCGACGCGAGCTGCGGCGGAAGAGGGCGCTGCAAGGGCACCCGTCAACCCGTCAGCCCGCTGCCAGACGTCCGCAGAAACCCGTGTTTCGGCGGTCTTCATGGCCATGCCTTTGTGCAATCCACCTCCGTGGAGAGGTTGGGGCAAGGGCTTGTGGGCAGGCAATTCATTTTTCGCGCAGCAGCACGAGTGGCTTCCTGCGCAGCACTCACAGGCCTTGGCCGTCGCCGCCACAACTGGCGACGGGATCGCTCCACCCGGCAACACTTGGGCCAGCTGGAAAACCAGCCCTAGCAAAACAGTGATGAAGGATTTTAGGGTCACGACTTATTTGGGACGCACAAACGTGATCAATTATTCCAACAATGCACGTCAATTTTCTCCCCAAAAGAAAAATTTCTTCAACACCGGAAATCCCCCGCCTCGACAAGAGGCACCTCACTGGCCATCGGCGGTCGCAGACACGCCGCCACAAGGCACATCATTCCGGGTCGTGTCGCTCACGAAGCTGTGGTCCAGTGGCAACGGCCTGTGAGCGATCCGGCACTTGCGCCGGTTTCCAGGTCATCTAGGCCCCTAGGTCCCGGCAAATTTCCTTTCGCTGGGCGCCGGGATTTATGGCTTCGGCTGATTGAGAGTGGCGGTTGTTCTAACATGAAGGTTGCGGACCACCACACTCCCTCGCGACTCAAGGCCCAGTGTGCGTCCGGCCGGACTGATGAAAAAGGTCGCGGCATATTGAGAATTCACAAACACTTCGGCGATACCGCCCAGAATGAACGCCTGGACCGTGACCGGACGGGTAAAATCAATGGGGAGTGGCCGTGATTCCAACGACTGCCCACCGAGGGTCATCAGCGACTTTTTTTCGGCGGACAAGACGATGCGACAGGCATCCGCGATTCCATCCCCTCGGACGTTCAAGCCAAACTCGCGCCCCTTGGACATATCGACGGTTGCTTCAAGCAGGTAGTCCTGCGGCACTTCTTGGGTCACAGTCATGCCCGGTTCTAGCGAAATGTTAGAAACCGAAAGGGCTGATTCACTAAAAGCGTTCACCACTTCCGGCACGGGCTTCATGAACAACAAACCATCAGGCCCCTCGTAAACTTCACGCGGAATGCTCATGGGGCCGTTGAGCCAGCCGCCGAACCAGACATGGCGTTTGCCGTCGAACACACGTTTCGCGGCCATGCGTCGGTCCACCCTGTTATATCGCGGAAACTTCCATGGCCCGTTTTCGCTTTTGGCATAAGCATACACATTGCAGCCATGCATGTAGTAGGTCTCGCCGGACATAAAAAAATCTGGGCATTCGTCGCCCGGGATGTTTTCCAGAGCGGGATGTTGTTGCCAATGCTTGAGGTCCGGTGACGTTAGGTGTCCGAAAACAAATCCATCTTTGCCGGGTTGGTTCGCGTTGACATACATCACAAACTGTTTTCGTTCAGCATCCCACACCACGCACGGATCGCGGAAATCCCGCTCGCGGTGATTCGCGTAGTGAGTCCCGTCAGGCCCGAACATGTCTTTGGGTTGTTTGGTCCAACTGATGAGGTCCTTGCTGGTGGCATGACAGACAAACTCACGCCCGGCAGGATTCTCGGGATTCCAACTGGTATAAAACGCATGAAATGTTCCGTTGTGTTCGATGATGGACCCCGTGAACATGCAACCGCCCTCGGGGCCGGTCTTGTCAGCGGGATCGTGAAGGATGGCCGCAGGCAGGTTGCGCCAGTGGACCAAGTCCTTAGAGACGGCATGTTCCCAGTCGATATCGGCGTTGCCCGAGTTATTGAGCAAATAGAACACATGATACTCGCCCTTCCAATAGAACGGCATCACATCACCCATCGAACGCTTTTCCGGACAAAACCGCACAGAGGAAGACGACATTGTGCCGACATCGGTCGCCGCGGGCTGCGCGGCGAGCATGCGCTGCGAGCACAGCAGCAGAGCGACATGGAGGAGAATAGCGGGTTTGTTCATATTGGTTTCCATGGGTTCTCGAGATTGAATTTCATATCACCAGTCATCTGTTCTGAACGGAGAGGCCGGCAGGCCTTCCTTGTTATACAAATTGCAGCCTTCCGGGTTCATCGAGAAGGCATACCTAACAGCAACCGGCTTCGGCACTTCCGGGCTGGAGACAAGCACGGTCTTGCCGTCGATCACGGCATCAGCCCAGACCCACTTCTTATCCTCGCCGGCGATGGCAAAACGCTGGAGTTTTGCACCCATGTCCTGGACCGTGGGGTTGCGCCCGTCTTTCTTCCCGACCATCAGACCGGCGCCGGTGTTGTCGAAGGATAGGATGATCTTGCCGTTGTAGAGAGTTTGCCAGCGAAACCACCCGTGGCCACCCACTCCATAGCGGTCGGCTGGATGTGGCAGCAACGGAATGCGCTTGAGGTTGTCTGGCAGGGCCGTCGCTAACAACCACTTGCCCACGGCTTCAAACTCCGGTTGTGGCGGGACCGGCTTGTGATGCGTCAAGGCATCCCGTGCCGCCGCAACCCAGGATTCCAACTCCATCAAACTTGGATCTAACGGCGTGGCAGAAATCTTTAACTTCGATCGCACATCGGCCAGCCACGCGGATGCGAGATCCAGTCCGATGGGTTGCTCCACCGGAAGGTAGGCCGGGCGGTTGCCGCCAGTCGCTTTCGATGATGGCAGTTCGCGCTCCCATTCTTGAATCGATTCCTTGCACCGCTTGGCCATATCTGCATTTTCCGGGTAGTTATAGATCGCCTCAGGCGACATCCAGCACTCGATCTCAGTGCCACCCACCGCGCAGCTCAGAATGCCGATGGGCACCCCGGTTTCATGTTGCACCTTGCGGGCAAAATAATAGGCGATCGCGCTGCAGCCACCCGCCGACCCTGGTTGCACAACACTCCAGCTAGATCCGCCGTCGATCTGTGGCGAACCGACGAAATGCTCCCAGCCACCCGTGAAACGAATCAGCGGGAAGTTGGCGCTGCTGATATCCTCGGGGGTCTTGCATCCCCCGAGGCCGAATGCGGCATTCGATTGTCCGCTGACCATCCACACGTCACCCACCAGCACATCGCTAAGCTTCATGGTGTTCCTGCCGGTTACAGTGAGTTCCTGTGCGGTGGCATTGGCCTTCATCGGCGCAAGCACCACCGACCACGCGCCGGTTTTGTCGGCATTGCAGGCCAGATTCTGGCCGTCAAACTGCACCGATATTGACTCACCCGGGGCTGCCCAACCCCAGACGTTGGTTTTCATATCTCGCTGCAAAACCATGTGGTCACTGAAGCTTCGTGGCAGACGGACGTTCGCATGTGCCGCCGCCGCTCCAAGCACGGCCAAAAATATCATCCCAAGTTGCTTTCTCGTATTCATCAGTTTATATATTCTTTGAGTGTCTCAGCAGCAGTCGTGTGAGGTGTCAATTTTTCTGGAGATCACGCATGGCGTGTGCGAATCGTTGGCCGAGAGATATCATGCCGGCGGTATCGTAGTGCCAGGGGTCGCCGAGTTTGTAATCCTCCGTTCCAAAAGTGGCGGTGTGAGGGACTAACTTAGTCACCTCCAACTGCGCTGCGCGAAGGCCATCGCCAAGGTCGGGACCCCAAGCTGACGTTCTGGATATCTGCGCAAGCACAAATGGCATATCCGGTTGTTTCACCTCAGCTCGGACATCCTTGATCAATGCTGCTAGATTCTTCGCGTAGTCGGCAGTCATCTTCTTATCAGAGGCGTCAGACTCGCCCTGCATCCAAAGCATGCCGGCGAATTCCGGTACAAACGCCGGATCGAGCTTCACCATGGCTTCCTTCATAAACTTTACCCAGTCGGTGTAGAGATTACCGGTGGTTCCTCCTGCGCTTGGCGAGCGCCATTGCACACCGAGATTGGTTGCCCCCCAGGCAATCTTTATAATCGCCATCACCTGGGCGGGATCCTGCGGCGCCATTGAATATCCGAACAGGAGTTCGGGGCCAAAGGTGCCCTTGCCATCCCGGTCGCCGAAGCCGGAGCCGAGCCCGTCCCTGAGCCAGGCCCAGCCGTATTCGCCGAGCCGGCACTCGCCACGCACAAAGACAATGACGTTCTTGTTGAAGCCCTTGTATTTCTCCGGCATGGGCGAGACCATGCTGCAACCGACCGAGTTGGACTGCCCCGACGATATATATACCTTCAGATGATTTTTGACCGTCCTGAAGTTCCAGCATTCACCTGCCGAAGTGGCCAAGCCACCCCTGTTGATCGATTCAACCCGCCAGAAATAGGACTTCCCAGGAACAGGATCCTTGATTGGCAGCTCCACGGATGTGACCGTCGGTGCCAGTCCGGCGAAATCTGGGATCTTCTTGGCGAGCACTTCAGCGGCGGTCTCACCGATATAGATATTCTGTTTGGTGGCATATTGGCCTGGAGTCCAGGACAATTCGTGTTTGCCGCCCTCGACCATGATATAACTGTCCGCGGGAGCCGGCTTTGCGGCATTGCCGGCCTCGGTCTTGAACTCCGAGACGAGGCCCTTCTGCGCCACTTTGCCGGATGCGTCGAGTTGATCGACCCGCCAATAATAGGTCGTGCCCAGCGCCAGTTGCAACGGCCCGTATTGTGTTTCTGTTAGCTTGCCGACAGTCAGCGGGAATGACCCGGCTTTTGCCGCCGGACTATTGGCACCGATATCTAACTGGTCCTTCGTGGTGCCAACATGAAGAGCATAGGAAGCCACATCCGGGCTGCCCTTTTCCCACTGGAGCGTGGTGGTGACGCCATCAAGGGTGGCGCCGCGCCGCGGGGCTTTCAAGAGGGCTGACTTGAAACCACTTGCATTCCAACATTCAAGCGTGGCGAACCCCCGGTCATAGATCTGCACGCTGGCGATCGCGCCATCGATGTGATGTGTGTAGCCGACATTCGCAGCGGGATCACCGGCCATGCAGGCACCAATCACAAAGGGTCTGTCCGCTTTGGTTGACAGCGAGAAATTCCGGGTCACGCGCAGATCCCCGTCGCACCATGCTTGGAATTCACCGTCCCTGCCGCCCGCGTAGGTGTAAATCAGCGTGTGCCAGGCGTCCTTTTCGGGTAGATTTCCGAGCCAGCCCGACACGTTGCCACTCCAAGTGCCGATGGCTCCGTACTGGACGGCATCGCCGTATTGCAATTGAAGACAATTGTCCGGCCGGTTAGCCCATGACACAAGCGTCCGCTCGTCGCTGAGATTCCTGCAATGAGTTTTAACAATCACGGTCCACGGGTGGTCGCCGACGATTCCCCCCGGGGCCTTAAAATCCGCCAGCATGTGGTATTTTCAGCCGAAATCCACGGCCTTCACCCCATCGATCACTTTGACCAGCGGGTTGGTGCCGTCGTTCTTGAAAGCACCTTTCAGACTTCCGGTGTTATCCCATGATGCCAGCGGCCCCTCCGTCAAATTGGCGGCGTCCAGCGCCACCAGCGGTGTCTGTGCCCGGGCATTATTGCCGAGCACTCCCCATGCCGCCACCGCGGTCAGGGCAATCAGCGGGAGCGTTTGTTTCAAGATCATCCGGACTTCAATAATTTTGTTAGTGTGTTTCATGCTATTCTTCAGGTTGTTGTTTACCAGTTATCGGTGCGGAACGGCGAGGCGGGAAGGCCTTCTTTGTTATAGAGATTGGCGCCTTCCGGGTTCATGCTATAGGCATATCTCACGGCCACCGGCTTTTGCACAGCCGGACTGGAAACGAGCACCGTCTTGCCGTCAATCACGGCGTCCGCCCAGACCCATTGCTTGTCCTCGCCGGCGATGGCAAAGCATTTGAGTTTCGCGCCCTGGTCTTCAAGCACCGGGCTGAGGCCGTCCTTCTTGCCGACCATCAGACCGCCGCCGGTGCCGTCGAACGCGATCCGGATCTTGCCACCATCTATCCGCATGCCGGTATAGAGTGGGCTGCTATACACCAGGCCGGTCTTGCCGTAGTCCTTCGCCAATGCCCACAGCGCCAACCTTTCGCCGACATCGCGCTTGTTCCTGGGGTGGATGTCCTTGGGGTCGCCGACATCGATGGTGACGGCCATGCCGCTGTTAGGTATCACTTTGAGCGCTTGGAGCATGCCCATCCGGATCAGCTGCCATCCGGGCTTGCCGCCGGACGGGTCATCCACCACTTGCTCGAAGTTTGGAAGCTGGACATAATAGAATGGGAAATCATATCCCCAGAGTTTGCGCCAACTGCCCGCCAAGGCGCTGAGCTTGTCGATGTAGGTTTGCTGTTCCGAGCCGTTGTTCTCGCCCTGATACCAGAGAACGCCCTTGATGGGGAACTGGATCAATGGATGGATCATACCATTGTAGAGCGTGCTGACTTCGCAGCGGCCCCTGTAGTCCTCGTTGGGATGCGGGGCGACGGCCGGCGGATTGGATATCTCCTTGGCCTCCGCCAGATTCCTCTTTGCCTCATCAACCCATTTCTCCATGTCCGAGATGGTCTTCTTGTGCCAGTTGTCGATCGCCTCCTTCCGTTGCTTCGCGAGGTATGCCACGGCGGGATAGTCGGTGAAGGCGGTCGGCGGCAGCCACGCCTCGATGGACGATCCGCCGATGGCGCATTCCAGAATACCGATGGGAACGCCGGTCTCCTTCTGCACCTTGCGGGCGAAATAAAAGCCGACGGCGGGGCAGTCGTCGATCGCCTTGACGTCGGGCACGATGCGTTTCCACGGCTTCAACCTGTTGAGATCCTCGTCGATCGCCACGCGGAACCACGGTTTCTCCACAAGGTCCTCCATGAGCGGGCCCGACCAGCATCCCCAACCACCACGGAAGCGCATCAACGGGAAATCGGCGGACTTGATGTCCTCCGGGGGGGTGATGCCACCCACGCCGAAGGCCATGTTGGATTGTCCGCTACAAAGCCAGATATCGCCCACCAGGATATCCGTCAGCTCGATCTTGTTCTTGCCGGAGACGGTCAGGCTCTGCGGCGTGGGGTTTGCCTTCATCGCGCTGAGCCTGACGCTCCATTTGCCCTTGTCATCGGTTAGAGCCGATAGGTCCTGGCCGCCAAATTGGACGGTCACCTTCTCACCGGGTGCGGCCCAGCCCCAGACGTTGACGTTGATATCGCGCTGGAGAACCATGTGATCGGTGAACACCCGGTGCGGTTTCACGTCCGCTCGGGCCGTTAGTCCGCTTGCCATCAGCCCCAAAATGACCATCAATTGTGTTGTTAGTTTCATAATGTATGTTAGTTAAAATCAATCGCCGTGGTTGTCAGGCCCAGTCTCCGGGTTTCCGTTCAGGGAACTCGCTTGCCAGGAACTGTTCATAGTTCCGGCATTCGAATGGCCCGGTGAGTTGCCAGTTGGCGAGCGCACGCACCGGCACCGCCTTGCTGCCTTCCGCCAGATAGTAATAGACGACGGTCTCGGTGTCATCCGCCCTGGACCCGCAGCTCAGCACCAGCGACGAGCTGAACGGAATGGGGTCGGGCCTGAAGAACCGATAGATCACGCCGCTGAAGTCCCGCTGGCGGATGCCCTTGAAAATCCCAGCGACAAAGCCGCGTCCGCTGATGTCGGCCATCGGGAAGGAAGCACGATGATGCGCCGGGAACTCGCGCCGGTGAACAGCATGCAGTCGATAGGGCGTGAGGCCGGTATCCAACTGATATTTCTGCCAGTCCACTTGGACCGCGATGCCATGATCGTTCATTGCCTCCACCGTGATCCGGCACCCGTTGCGGAAGGGGATGGGCAGATAACAGTTATAACCGGGACCATGCACCGGTCCTTCCGTCATGGGAAGATCCTGGAAGGCCGCGCAGTCCACCCGATAGGGCTTCTGATCTAACACAACTCCGCAGAACCGCTGCATCTCCATGTTGACCTGGGGCTCGGCGACGCCATCCGCATAAACCTTCAGGATCGAGTTCCCTTCCGGCATGTTGGGGCAGAACCAGATGTGGCGAACACAACCGGCCCCCGACGCCCGGAAAATCTCCACCTCTTGGCCCTTGACCAATCGAGTGTCCGTGCTCTGCCGATGAGCCTGGAATTCCGCGGGCAATTGAATCAGTGCGAACATCGGATCCTGAAGGGTCGCCGGCCCGGCGGCAAAAGCGCCACAACACAAGCCGACAACCATCCATGCCGTGGTCCATTTTGCTGATATGATCTTCTTGCCGAAAAAATCCGCAGGGCGGCGTGTGGTATTGGTTATCATTTGGTGTTTCATTTGGTGATTGCGGATCGCAGTTCGTGGACCTCGGCCAGGACCAGCCTGCACCGCCCGCCGATTGCTGCCAGAGCCAACGATGTATTGTCCTTCGGCGGCATGAAGTAGTTGCTCATCGTCGCCTGGCCGTCGTTGCCGAACACCTCGACGGAGATCCGGTCCACAAGGAGTCGCAGTTTCACGTGACCGTTGATCGGCCCAAGAGACATGGTGCTGGCGAGACAAAGCAGCTGCTTTTCCGCCACATTGTAAACGATGGGTGTTCCGCGGACGGTGAGTTCGATCCGTTGGGCATCGCCCGGCTCAAAGTCGATGGCAATATCCAGCAAGTCGCCCGCGATCAGGATCCATTTGACATTGTTCTCATTGCCGTCGACATAAGTGGAAAAAATGTCGGGGCACTCACAGAAATTGACCGACGATGGGATCTCACCGAGATGGCTCCACCGGGTCAGGTTGGCCGACTCATACAGGTGAATTGATAGATTGCCGCTGTGACCCGGTCCCCAGGCGTGGGAGAGGGCCATGTACCACTTGCCGCCGTGCTGGAAGACCTTCGGATCGCGGTCGGCCACGCCGGGACCTGGCAAGACCGGGTTGGCTTGGTACTTGGTGAAGGTCATGCCGCCATCGGTGCTGAAGGCCATGCACTGGCCGCGCACCTTGTCGCCGGGATAGGTATAGAAACCCAGGATCGGCGGGTGGTCGCCCTTCTTCAGGCCGGAATCGTTGTCGATATCGACCACCGACGAGCCGGACATGATGAACCCGCTCGGCTTGCCCTCAACACTGGCCACACCGGCGCAGGAATAGCCCGACCAGTCGAACTCCTCCTCGCAGCGGATGGCGTCGGGCAATTGCCGCCAATGCAGGAGGTCGGTGCTGACGGCGTGTCCCCACGCGGTCGGGCTGAAGAGAACACATGGGTTATCACCGCAGCCATGCCACGGTCCGGCCCCGAACGCCTGCCCCTCGGTCTTCCAATCACCCCAGCCGGAGCCTTCAAAGTCGTTGATGAGGATATCGCCGCCCTCGCCCGCCAACGCGCAACCCACAAGTGCAACACCAACGAAGACCGCAAACATGGATACCGTATGCTTCATGGAAATGTTTCTATCATGTTAGTTGCCAGATGGCCGCGTTTTCACCTTGAGTTCCAAAATCCGCATCGACCCGTTGGAGACATCCAGGCTGAGCTTTCCCTCGGGAAAGTCATAACCCCGCATGGTGAAAGCATAGGCATCGTTGACAAAGCACTCGAGGATGGATCCGTCGACGAACGCCTGCACCTGGATGGGCTTGGACGCGTCCAACGGGCAACGACGCGCATACACATAACGCGATCCGGCGATTTCGATCTCTTGATTCTTGGGGCGGATCGTCAGGCGATAACCCGATGCCGGTTTGTCAGGCAACCGGCGGAAACCCACGACCAGCGTCGCGTCCGGGTCCAGTTGGAAACCCGCTTGGAGCATGAAGTCGGCGGGCACATCAAGAACCGACTGCGGCTTGTCTGGAATTTTATCTAACATAAGGATCGCGGAACGACTCATCCGGATCGCCCTGGGGGGGTGGGCTCTTGGCCTTGCTCCAATAGGTGACTCCATCTCCCACGAACGTGTCTTCCAGATGCTTGGTCCATTTGGTCAAGTCCGGGCTGGTGGCGTGCATAACCTGCTGACGCCCGTTGGGATGCCCGCTGTTGAAACCGACATAGAAGATATGGAAAGTGCCATCCTTTTCGACGACGCTGCCCGAAGCCGCGTTCCACTCATCGGGCTCACCCTTTTTCCCGGGCTCCAGGGCGCGCGGCAACTCCCGCCAATGCACAAGGTCCTTGGAAACGATGTGCTCCCACACATAGGAACCCTTGTCCGGAAGTAGATAGAAAACGTGATACTCACCCTTCCAGAAAAACGGGTTCGGGTCGCCGAATAGACCGGGTGGGGCCGGACGCCAGTGAATCGTGGCCGAGTCGGGCCGCGCCGCAGAAGCGCCGCCGGACGAGCCCGGGTTCGCGCAGGTGGCCAGCCCGATGCAACGGTCCGCAGCGCCGTAATAAAGCAGCCATCGGCCTTTGAACGGCACCAGCGTGTTGGCGACCGTGGCGGGCTCGGTGAAGCCCTTCTTCTCCCATTCCAGTTCCGGATAGAGGAATGGCGCGCTGGATTCCTTCAGCACGGATGTCATGTTGTTGCGATCGATCAGGGCCTGGCCGAGTGACCAACCGTTGCCATAGCCCTGGGTGTTGAACATCAGCACGATGTCGTGATCGCGCAGCAGGGCGATGGCGCCAGCCTCGTGGTCGCCGCCCCAGACGGATTTGCCTGCCCGGGTCCAATCGATGAGGTTGTCGCTCCAGGCCAAGGCGCACGGATGGGTGTAATACATCCAGTATTTGCCGTTGATCTTCGCGGCTGACAAACGTTCGCCCGCGAGCTGGGAAATCACCACACCGCTGCGTCCGCCGATGTTGTTGGGCGTCGCCTTGCGGAAGGCCGGCCCGTGCTTGGTCCAGTGAATGAGGTCGCGGGATGTGGCAACGGACATGGTATCACTGCCGCCGTTCCAAGTGGTATAGTTCATATAATAGGTGCCGTCCTCGCCCTCGACCACATGGAGATCCTCGCAGCCGCCCTCCCACTCATATTTTTTCCACTCGTCATTGTCCGGATAGAGAACCGGCGTCGGATGCCGGGTGAAGTTGATGCCGTCGTCACTGGAGGCCAGCCCGATCCGGCAGGTTCTGCCCCATTTGAGATCCGGGTTCTTGTCATCGGCCCGATAGAGTAGATATACCTTGCCATCCTTGACCACGGCCGCCGGGTTATACACGTTTTGCTCCTCCCAGCGGACTTCCTTGCCAAGAATCGGGCATTGGAATTTGCTATCAGGCGTGGGCGAGAGGACCGGCTTGTCCCGTTTCACGAATGGCCCCATCTCCCACGTGCCCGCGGCGTCCGGGGATGTCTGACCGCCGCCGGTAACGTTAGAGTGATCAATCCGCATTTCGCGCAGCAGCGGAAGCATGGCATCCGCCCATGTCTGGTAACCCTTTACCGTTAGATGAACACCATCGGGGGAGACGTCCGCGGTCAGGGTACCGTCCTTGTCCAGCAAGCGGTTGCTGATGTCCAGATAGCGAAGCGACATACCGTCGTCGAGTTTGGCGATGATGGAATTGAGCTCCTGAATCTTGCGGCGGTCCGGCGTGCTGGGTTCCTTATCCTTGGGAAAAGTTCCTAGCAGCAGGATCTTTGTGTCAGGAAGTTTTGCGCGCAGTTTGGCGACGATGGTGGAGACGCCGCGTGCAACTTCTGCGGCAGACTGGGTTGGCGACGCCATGACATTGTTCACCCCGATCATCAACACGGCGACATGCGGGTGGATCCCGTCAATCGCGCCGTTTTCAAACTGCCAGAGGATGTGTGAGGTCTGGCTGCCGGCGATGCCGATATTGACCGCATGCAGGGGTGCGAACTCCTTTTCCCAAAGGGCCTTGCCGATGTCGCGCCAGCCGCTGGTGATCGAATCGCCAATGAAGAGAACCTCAAAATTGTTAGTATCACTCCGCACCTCCGCCACCCGTTCGCCGTGGCGCATGCGCCACTCCGCATTGCCCCCGTCCGGCCTCGCCGGGTCAAGCGGCTCCCCGGCGAAGCCACTCAGTGTCAGCACCCACATGCTGGTAACAGTTGTCATGAGATGAAATGCAGTCATGGATCGCGTCATTCCCAGGGTGGATTATGGCAGAACCTTTCCGGCGAGTTTCGCCCCGGCGGGCACGATAGAAACCGCCTGGTCGTTTGTTAGTGACAAAACCAGTTTCCCATCGGTCACGGGAACATCCTTTTTCAAGGACGCGCAGCCCTCCAGGGTGATTCGATAGAGATCCACGTTCCTGACGTCGCTCCAATCGGCGGGCAACCGCCACGCCTTGTTTTCATAGCCGGGCCTGCTGTAGGCGATGATCTCCCTGCCGTTCCACAATGCCGGAACGAAGAGATGGTCATCTTCGCGCAGCACGAAGTCGCCCTTGCGGATGATGCGTTTGCCGTTCTCCGTTAAAGCGACCACCCCGTCGCTGTAATACAACGTCTCGTTTTCAAATTTCTGCCGCTCGAAGCGGCCCAGGAAATACCACGGCAGGGTCGTGCGGCAGAACATGCCCTGGAAACCCGGCATGTTCGACTTGTCTTGTTTCCAGATTTCCTCGCCGTGCATGCTGGAACCGAAGCGGAAATCGCCGTCGCCGCCGCGATCGGTGCGGCCGCGCGCTCCAAGACATTCCGGAATCTCCATCGGGTTCCATGAATACCACCATGACATTGGCTGCAAACCGATGAAATGTTCACCCGGAGGGTGCGCCCAACCGGTCCCCTCGCCCGTGACATCAAATCCGCGGTCGCGCCAGTAATGGAAGATCTTCCGCTGGGTATCGACGTATTTATCCGGGGTCAATCCGCCATTCTCAGGTTTTGCGTGCCATGGGCTGACCGGCTTGCCGCCATCGCGTTGAGAAATGAACACATCGATGTGAATGGTGTGGCCTTCCTTCAGTTCGGGAATCATTTGGATCAGCCCATCGATCCGCCGTTGCGCCAACCCGGCCTCCCATTCTCTTGGATAGACCACGTTATACATGTCCTCCCCTTTCACCTGGATGCCTGCTGCGAGCAATTTCCCGCTCTCGTCCTTGGCAAAACAATCCTTGGCCACATACTCGTCAAACAACGGGCTTTGTTGATAGGCATCCACCATGTTGATGTGCAAACTCACCGTGGTGTTGAACTGCCTGGCCTCGCGGATCAGCCACCGCAGGCTATCGAGTGCCGTGGCATCCTGCGCCCGCTTCATCCTGGGATTCACTTCACTCCAAGCGGGGTACCCGTGATCGTGCCCCCCTTTCTGCCAGCCGACAAGATAGATGATCTTGGGCATGCCGCGGGTTAGATTGTCGGTCTTGCGAATGACCTCAAGGGCTTCCTCGAAGGTGCACATCACCTCGTGTCCTTCGCGGAAGGTGGGATCATTGGCAAGGCGTTCCACCGGATCCCCCTCCATGCCCAGGAAGAGTTTCATCACCAGGGCCTGATGATAGTCCCGATAGTATGGCGCCACCACCACGTCGGTGGCGGCCTTGTATGTCTTGCCGCCCTCAACAACCGTTGCCTCAAGGGTTGCGACGCCGCCTTCCTTGGCCACCACCTTGTCGCCCTCCAGCGCCACGACTTCCACATTGCCGCTGGCTTGTTTGGTCCGTGCCGTGATCGCCGCCCCCGCAGGTGGAAGGACGCGTTGGGACCCGCCCGCATAGAATCCTGTTAGAACCAATTTCCCCGTGGCTTGCCCTGCGCGCACTGGATTGAGAACCTTGCGGTCCAGCGCCAGGGTGACGTGGTCCAAAGGTTGCTTCTGGACGGGTTGCGGATCCACCGGCGCTGCTGCAGGCGCACCGGGCAGGGAGGACAGCAGTGCTAGGGTGAGGGTGGTGCGGGCCGCAAGTGTCGACAAAGCGGCCGACAGGCCCGCCATCATGCCGCCTGCGAGGAACCCGCTTGGGGATTTGGTGTGCATAGATATGATCATGGATTTAATGGAATGGGTTGTTTGTCAGGTTACAGTTTAAAATCCCAGCCAACCTTGACCGGATAGTAATCGCTGCGCAAACCATCGGAGCCTTCGGCCCAGACATAAATGAATTCGTTCTCCTGGATGGCGGCGCGATTGCCAGGCACCACTTTGGCGGTCCAGCACCCGGCTTCTTTGTTATAGGTGAGATTCTCCTGGCCCATCCAGCCGAAGCCAGATTGGAAAAACGCAACCATGCGGATTTTTTCCGGCGGCAGGTCGATCTTAACGCGCAATTCAGCGGGATCTTTCAGGGTGACATTGCCGATCATTTTCGCCTCGATGACCTTGGGACCTTCACCCTTTCGATAACGGGGTTGAAGAGCGGGCACCAGGGATTGCGTGTAAACGACCGCTTGATCCGCCAAGCCGGGAGTCGGCAACACGCTGTCTGTGGCGGCTTCCTCGGGATATAGGAGAAAAGGCCCCATGAAGCGGTTGGAATCCATGCCTTTGATGGATAGGGTGATGCTATTTACGCCGCCATAGTTGACCCGGTCGGTAACATCGGCAAACGCGCTGCTGGAAGGATCGTCCCAAGCCAGTGATTCCAGCTTGTCACCGTTGAGCGTCACATCAACATCGGTATGTGTCAGGAACGGAAGGATCAACCACAGCCGTGACGGGCGCTCGCAGATGAAGTTGTGATAAGCGTAGGAACCATTCCTTTTTCCTTCCGGCGTCTGCCATCCGGCAATTTTTGCGTCCATTGCGGCGAAGTTCTTCGGCTTCGCCATTTCCAACAATCGCTTCACGTCGGCATTGAGCGTGAACGTGGACGTGAGTTGGCATGCCGGCATAGCCGCATGATAGGGAAAATCAAAACGATTACCATCGGCCAGGCACCAGGTGTCCAGTTCACGCACATATCTCCCGCCGGCAAACTGCGGCTCTAGGCAGATCTCGTTGTTTGCTTTGGTGAATTTTTGAACGATGCCATTAACTGTGACGCCCTGCACCGCATTGGAATCGGTGACGCGAACGCGGATCGCTGCAGTTTGGCCCGGCTTGCCTGCGACACCCGTGACCGCCAGCTGGCCGTTAGCCAGCACGGCCTCCCCAGCCGCGCCGACGAGGACCGGCCTGCTTTGCTTGATGACTTTCTTCAGTTCGAGCAAGTAGCAGCAGTTAGATGGCACCGTGATGGTCATCTTCTCACCCAGGGCGAAGACCGACTTGCCGTTGTCATCCAAGACCCTCCGCAATTTTTCCGAGGGATAGAGTTCGGTGAACTCGTAGTTGCCCGTGGTTTGCAGGTTGATCTCATCACCGACTTCAAACGTGATGCGGGACGGCCGCGGATTGCCATTGAACAGGAAAACAAACCCGTGGTCGCCTTTGATGCGGGCATAACCGTCAACCGCACCAGGCCGGACTTGTTCGCCAAATGGCTCGGTGGCGTTCACCAACGCAAAGTTGTCCTTGGCCCAGCGTGTCCACTTCTGATAGAACATGGCAAACCCAGGCGTAAGATCCGCCTCATAGGGCAGAATCGTTGGCATGATAGAACCCGACACTGCCAGAGCGGACATGACTCCGTATTGCCAGCCATAGTAATCCCAGGCCTTGATCAATTCGGGATCGAATCCGCCCTCGCTGACCCGATGAGTGAGCGCGTGGCCCATGACGGCGGGGGTAAAGCGGAAGCGCATGCTCCAGTTGTTCTGGAAGCGGAGGCCGTCGGCATTCTGGCGATCGTCGCTGATCTGGTTGTGGCGGGTACTCACAATGATGGATTGCTCGTTGAGCACCTCGTGCTGGTCCACGTTCTTGAGGCCCCAGAGGCCGAAGTTCTTGGTGCCATAAAACCCCTGGACAAACAAGCCCGGCTTAGCCGCCTTCAAGCGGGCCATCAACTCAATGCAGCGCCGCCAACCTTTGTAGCCGCCCTGGTTGGCGAAATGCCCATGGCTTTCATCATAACAGTTCATGCCTGAACCGAGGCTCGGATCCCAACTCCAGTTGCTTAGGTTGTACTTTTGAATCGTGCTATTCTGCACAGTGAACCACCACTCGTAAAAGTCATCGCAGGCCAGACAGTTGTCCGGAGCGCGTCGTCCTTCGGCATCACTCTTCTTCCAATTGGGCCTATCGGGTCGGAAGTTAAGTCCAGCGGCATTGCCCTCGCCGCCATGCGCGGCGCAACCCATGTAGAACCCATAGGAAATCCCCTTGCTCCTAGCGTAGTCGCATATCTGCCGGGCGACCGAATTTGAGTCGTCCGGCACCACATCCCAATAGGACCGGTCCACAGTCGGCTTCTGATAGGGATGCAGTGGTTTAAAGATAATCATGTCGCCGCCAATCGCGGCAAACGTGTCGATCGTTTTGGTGAAGTAGTCCTTGTCCTTTTCCGTGCGCGGCATTTGCGGCAACGGGTGGAAGAACTGATAGTTGATATTGAGAAATTCTTGCTGGGCGGGTGCGAGGTAATCGAGGGCGAACGCCCGCATGGCGCGGGTTTCATTGCGGTCGAGGGGTTTGTAGCCGGAGCCGTTGGCGTTGTAGCGGAAGCCGCGGCCGCTGTCCTCGGTCATCACCCCAGACTTGGCGTAAACCCCCATGAACTGCGACTCGCTCGTGTAGCCCTCGCCGGCTTTCAGGATCAACGCCGGCTCGAAGCTCAGCGCAACACCCTGTTCTGACAAGTCCGCCTTGAAATACGGATTCTCGATGCCAGTGAAAAGTCCGCCCTTGTCAAAGCGGATGAACTCCACCGTGGGCGCGGCGATGAAGGTGACGTAATGAACAAAGTCCGTGGCCGGTTTGGCAAATGCCGTGTTGCCCAGAACCAGGTTCTTCAAGCGCAACGGGGCGGGGTTGCTAATCTTCAGGCAACGACGGAAGAACGCGCTCTCCGGCCCCAGCGTGTAGATCAGGCTCACGCCCACCTTGTCCGCGCCCGCAGCCGAACGGAACTCGTAACGAAACTCCATCCGCCGGGCATCTGCGGTCACACGGGACGGCTTTACCTCTTTGTTAGAAAACACCCCGAGATCCGTGTCCACGGTGAACACATCGGAATTGAAGGTGTAGGTCTCCGCGGCGGGAATGTTCTCGACCGACTCCAGGCAGCCGTCTGGCGAAACGGTCAGCTTGATGGTGGCATTGCCCAGCACGTGTGAGCCTGCGACCACCGATGGCGGGCGCTCATCAGCGCCGTGAAGGGCGGCCACTGGCGCAAGCAACAGCAGTGTGATAATGGGTCGGGGGTTCATTGGGTATCTTTCTATGGCTTCCCCGCTAGCTAACGGTGGCGTAAGGGGCCGCTGGCTTGAGGTTCTTGTCGCTCCCGTTAGCCACCTCAACCGTCATTGAAAAATGCAGGTGAACCGTATCGCCCTTGTTCCATTTGCGATGAATCCGGACGAACCCCTTGGCGTCAGCAACCGCGTCGATCGCGCTGCTGTTGACTGAAACCACCGGCCGCTTGCACCACGTGGGAATCCGGAGCAGGAGCGGGAAGGTGCTCGCCTTCGCGGGCTTGATGATCATCTCAATGGACTCGTTGAAGGGATAATCTGTCTGACAATCGATCTGGACCCGACCGCCATCACCCGCCAGGGCCGATACCTGACACGGGCCATACTGCACTGCCGCCAGACCGTTGTCATAGGATGCTATGCGCGTTCATGTTGCTGCTGATGCCATCGAAGCGGGTTTTGGCCTGCGTGATGAGCGCGTCGTCGTGCAGGACAAAACCCAGCCGCGCCAGTCCATCGAACCAATAGCCGCCACCTTCATAAGGCCAGCCGCCGTTAGGCCAATACAGCTTATCTCCGGTCATCTTATAGTCTGCGGCCCATGCCTGTTTGAATGCCGGATCAACCTCATCCATGTGGCCCGTATATCCATCCTTGGCCGCCAGACACCAGTCGCGGAGCCAGCCGGCGGGTTGCACCACGCCGGGTGGCAACGGAATGAGTGCCGGGCGTGTCGGCAACTCGAACGGCCGTGCATAGTTCGCGTGTGCAGGCTGAGGCGCAAGGACTTCGGCGGCGGCGAGCCATTGGCTGGATGCCGCGGCGAGCGCTAACATGGATAATCCAGGGAAGATCCGGGAATGGTGGTTCCTAAACGTGATGAATCCAATCGTATTCTTGGTGATTTTCACATATACCGTTGTCAGGATCGCTCGCGGATGCATATAGCTATTTGGGGGTGTGATCCAAGACCGATGGCTGACTAACGTTTAGGAAACTGCGTGCCGTCATCGCCGATGGCACTGGCACCCCGGCAGCTTCAAGGAAAGTTGGCGCGAGGTCGGCAAGGCTAACGAAATCGTCCACGTTGCGACCGCCCTTGATGCGGGCACCCCAACGCACTGCCATCGGCTGGTGTGTGCCCGTGTCATAGCAGGTGGCTTTGCAGCGCGGGAACGGCCAACCGTTATCGCCGGTCATCACCACGAGTGTATTTTCGAGTTCACCGGCTTTCTCAAGCGCGGCGATTGCCTCAGCGCACTGATGATCAAACGACTGTGAGGCATCGTAGTAGTCGCAGATATCACTTCGGACTGTTTCGTTGTCGGGAAGGTAGGGCGGGACAACGACCTTGGCGGGGTCGATGCCGTGTTTCACGCCGCTGCCTCTCTGATAGGCCCGGTGCGGGAAGTGGCTGCCAAACCAGAAGCAGAAGGGCTTGCCCTTGGGGCGCGCGGCAAGAAATGCATCAAAGGTTTTGAAATCAGGTCCAGCTGCGTTATGCGACCTTCCTTCGTTGGTGCCGGGGCCATATCCTTTGCCAGTGAGGCCAATGAAGTAACCGGCGGACTCAAGGACATCGGGATACACGGCGAACTTTTCGGGAATGAAGGCGTTCAAGTTGACTGCATCTTCGAGTCGCCAGTGCCATTGGCCGGTGAGAATGGCAGCGCGCGACGGCGAGCACGATGGCGCGGCGACATGCGCATTGCGGAAAAGCACACCTTCGCGCGCCAACCGGTCAAACG
>JBAXCM010000009.1:0-25665 GCA_037141475.1 Verrucomicrobiota bacterium
GCGCATCGCCCATGTCATCCTCGAGGTCGTCCTCCAGCGCCTCCTGCTCCTCCTGCCGATGCGGCTGCGGCGGCGGCGAGTATTTGGGTGAGGATTCCTTTGATCAAAGGCAATGCGGTGCAGCAGATTAACATGTATTGGGGCAAGGCGGATGCCGCGAGCGAATCCTGCGGCGCGCAGGTGTTTAGTGCGGTCAATGGCTATGCCTCGGTGCTGCACATGGACGAGGCGCTCGTCGATGAGGGTGGCTTGGTGACGCCGAAGAATGACGGCGCGACGAGCGTGGTACCAGGAATGATTGGCAAGGGGCGGCACTTTGTTCCCGGCAAGGGGATTCCTTGCGGAGACCATATCAAGACCTATCCCTTCAGTGATCAGCCGTTTACTTCCGAACTGTGGTTCCGGCCGGAGCTCGCCGGTGCCACTCTCCTCAGTTGGGGACGCTACGCCACTCGCTTCAACGGCTTCACAGGCGATGGCAATCTGGTGGATTTGCAACTCCGGTCACCCGCTGGTTTTGGTTGGGCCAGCGATGGCCCCGGCGGAGCCTCCGGCAAAACCATCCCGCTGATGGGCCAGTGGTATCATGTGGCCGCCACCTATGCGGATGGCACCAGCAAGATTTATGTCAACGGGCTGCTCGACGGCAGCAATGAGGCAAAGCACGCCACGATGTCGCTGATGAATGATATTTACATGAACATCGGCAAAGATAACTTTACCGGCGATATCGACGAGGTTAGGGTGTCCAAAGTAGCGCGTTCCGAGGACTGGATCAAGCTGGAGTACGAGAACCAGAAATCCGCCCAAACGCTTGTCGGAACGTTGATGCAACCCGGCAATGAGTTCGCCGTCTCACCCACATCGATCAAAATCGATGAAGGCAAAAAGGTGACCGTTTCCGCCAAGGCCGGTGGCGCCTTGAAGCTCTATTGGGTGATGAAAAAGGACGGGCGGGAAACCATCGTGGCCGTGGATCAGTTCGCCTATCAACTCGATGCAGGCCGGGTCGTTGGCGACGTCTCGTATGGGCTGCAGTTGAAAGCCGTCTTTCCTAACGGAGTGAAGGTTATCGATATACCTGTCACGATCAAGGAAGACATTCCAGAACCGGTTTTCACTCTCAAGGCACCGGCGCAGTGGAATGGCCGCGAGCCCATCGAGATTGTGCCTGACGTTGCCAATCTGCAAGCCATGACGGCCAAGGGGGCAGGGGACTTGCATTACAAGTGGAGTGTTAGCGGAGGCGCAGTGATTAAGAAAGTCGCCCCCGGCAAGCTGATTCTCACCCGTTCGCAATACACCGGTCCGCTCACGGTGACTGCGGCGATTGATAACGGTGGCACCGCCACGCGGGCCACAGCCACGATCCAAGTGACGGAACCTCAGAACGATCCCTGGCTGCAGCGCACACCGGGCAAGGATGAACAACCGGTGGACAAGCAGTTTTATGCCCGTGATGACAAGAATGAAGGCACTCTGTATTACAACGGATCCTTGGCCACTCCTGCCGATCTCGTATTTTTGAAACTTTATGCCGACGACAAGCTCGTCAAAACCGAATCCCAGAAGCCCGGTGCAGACAACAGTTATGCATTGTCAGTGAAGCTCAAACCCGGCCTGATCAAGTATAAGGTGGAATTCGGCACGAAATCCGCCTCCACCGAGGCCGTGTTGCGCACCGTGAACAATCTCATCTGTGGCGACGCATATCTCCTCAATGGTCAATCTAACACGGTTGCCGATAACAAGGCCGGCAAGCACGGCATGTTCACAAGCGAGTGGATTCGCAGCTTCGGCGGCATGGCAGGCGATACCAGTTGTGGCTGGGGCAATGCTGCGGCCTCCTCCGCCAGCGGTGATGCCTATCGGATCGGCTACTGGGGCGTGGCCCTAGCCGACCGCTTGGTGACCACCTATAAGATTCCTATTTGCATGATCAATGGTGCGGTGGGTGGCACCCGTATCGACCAGCACCAGCGCAATGAAAGTAAACCGGAGGACGCCGAGACCATCTACGGACGATTGCTGGCACGCGTAAAAGCGGCCAAGCTGACCCATGGCATCCGCGGCGTGTTGTGGCACCAAGGTGAGAATAACAGCGGTGCGGCAGCTCCCACCGGCGACTGGGACTATCGGTCCTATCAGGATTACTTCGTGCAATTATCGGCGGCTTGGAAGCAGGACTTTCCCAATATACGCAATTATTATGTATATCAAGTTTGGCCGTTGCCATGCAGCATGGGCCCGAAGGGTGCCGGCATCCGTGAGGCGCAGCGCACCCTGCCGAGGCTCTATTCCAACTTGAGCGTGATGTCCACCATCGGCATCGTCAACAGCTTCAATGGCAGGGGCCTTTGCCATTTCGATTGGGATGGATATGAACAATTCGCCACTCTGATGGGCCCGCTGCTAGAACGCGACCACTACGGGGCGGTTCCAACCAAACCTATCACTGCTCCTGATTTGAAAAAAGCTTGGTTCACCACGCCCCAGCAAAATGAAATTGTCCTGGAATTCGGTCAGGACATGGCATTCGATCCCCTCAATGCAATCAACATCTATCTGGATGGAGCCAAGGGACAGGTCAAATCCGGCAGCGCTAGCGGCAAGCTCATCAAACTGCAACTAGCCGCCCCATCCAAGGCCAAGACCATCGATTATCTCGCCGACAACGACTGGGATGGCTCCCGCGACAGCCTGCTTCTGGGAACGAACGGCATCGCGGCACTCACGTTCAGCGAGGTGCCGATCAGTCAAGCCAACACCCCGTCGTCGGCTCCCTGAGCAGACCGATAGCTGTTTGTTAGGTTCCAGCGCGCTCAGGCTGTGATGCGGGCTAGAGCGGCGCAGGTCGGGAGTGCGTGTCGCAAGTAATTCGCGGCACCGCTTTGGTTTGATGTCGGGATGATGCGCAGAACAGCCCGCAAGAAGTTGCGGAACAATTTGCTTGACGGTCTGAGGAATATATGACTCTTAGGGGTCGAAGTCGCACGGTTTCCCTGAGAACCTGCGCGTGCTTTTCCCCAAAACCCCCAACCCACCAGTCGATAAGTCTCATGAAAAATAAGCCTGCATTCCGTCTCGTTCGCACCGGCATCCCTGCCGCTTGGATCTTAGCCGCCGCAACTGCCGCTCTCTTGGGCGTCCCTTCTGTAAAGGCAGCTGATATTTATTGGGATGGCACCGGCACGGGCTGGGATGCCGTGGGGGCATGGGATACATTGGTGAATGGCACGGGTGGTGATCCTTCGTCGGTCCCGGGAGCGGCGGATATCGCTGATTTCAGCATCAGCGCTCTCAACACCGCGCAGACCGTCAATTTGAACGGCAACCAGAGCGCTTTGGGCTTGGCTTTTCTAGGCACTAACACCGCCACGACCGTGTTGCAGGGCGGCGATGCAAATCACTCGCTCACGCTCGGTGCGAGCGGGATTACCGTCAGTACCTTGGCGGGAGCCGTGACCATTGGCTCTGCAACGGCCGGACAAAATGTGGCCATCACCCTCGGTGGTGCCCAGGCTTGGACGAACAATTCGGCAAGCGGGCTCACGATTCAGAACGCAGTTTCCGACGGCGGATTTTTGCTGACCGTTGGTGGCAGCGGAAACACCACGGTCAACGGGACGATTGCCGGTACAGGCGGCCTCACCAAAGCCGATGGCGGAACTCTGACCTTGGTCGGCACCCCCATTTACACCGGTAGTACGGACGTTACCGGCGGTACCCTCTATCTAAGGTCCGATACCTTTGCGCCGAACGGAGCCTCGTTCTCCATGGGTAATCTGACCGTAGAGGCTGGAGCCACGCTCAAGGGGGAAAGGTCCAATATGGCCGGTTCTCTCACCCTGAACGGTGGCACATGGAATGAAAACAATGGTTTCGGGGGTAGCTGGACGGGTGCCGTTACCTTGGGTGCAACGTCCACCATTACCAGCGGCTATGCTCAGTCGATCATCGGTGTGGTCAGCGGGGCTGGTGGCATCACTAAGACCGGCGTTGGCACGCTCACTCTGAGTGGCGCTGACACCTATCTTGGCACGACGACCGTCAGTGCCGGTACTCTCCAACTCGGCAGCGGTGCCGGGGGCCGAAATGGTTCTGTAGTTAGCTCGATCGTGGACAATGCCACGCTGGCGCTTAACAATGCCAGCGCCCAAACGCTCACCGGTGACATCAGCGGCAGCGGCGTCGTTAATAAGTTAGGAGTGGGCACGATGACCCTATCCGTCGCCAATACATACACTGGCGTGACGACGGTGACGGCAGGTGTCTTGAGTCTCGGCAATGCCAACGCACTGCCCGGCGGAATCGATGCCGCCGTGGGGGCTGGCGAGACTGCACTGACGTTGAACGGCGGCGTGATCGGCTTGACGGCGGCCTCCGGGGATTTCCTGCGTGCTGTGGGAACCGGCGCCGGCCAGGTTCAGTGGACGGCCCCTACCGGCACCGGCGGCTTCGCGGCATACGGTGGGGACCGGGCGGTGAATTTGGGGGGTGTCGGCGATGTGCTAACATGGAATACCGCAGGTCCGTTTGGGGCGGCCGGCCTCATTCTCAGTAGCTTTGATTCCGACAGCAAGATCACTTTCCAGAACCCTATTGATTTCAATGGATCGGTCCGCACGGTTACCGTTGCCAATGGCTCTGCGGCCGTTGACGCCGAACTCAGTGGCGTGCTTTCCGGTGCCTCCGGTGGCATCAACAAGGCGGGTGCAGGCACCTTGTTGCTCTCCGCGCCCAATACTTATGGCGGTGCGACAACCATCGGGCAGGGGATCCTGCTGCTCGGCGCTGCGGGCGACGGCACGAATTCGCCGCTCGGTACCACCGCCGGCAGCACGACGGTTTCCGCCACTGGCGGTGCTCTCGATCTGGGTGGCATCACCCTCAGCACCCCCGAACCGCTGACGCTCAATGGCACCGGTCTTTCTAACACGGGAGCCCTGACCAACAGTGGCGCAGCGGCGACCTTTAGCGGGCCGGTCACTCTTGCCAGTGCAGCCAGCATTGGCTCCACGAGTGGGACGCTGACTCTTACCGGCGGCATCAGCGGGGCTTTCGGTCTGACGTTCGCCGGGACCGGCAATACGACCATTTCTAACACGCCTCTGAACGCCAACGTGCCAGTGATCACCAAGATTGGCAGCGGCAATCTAACGTTTGATGTGAATAGCAACCTGGTGACTGCGCCGATCGCGGTGAATGCGGGAACTTTCACCATCAAGACCGGCGTTCTGGGCTCGGTCGCCACCACGGTCAGCGTCACGAGCGCTGCAACCAACAGCACGAATGTCACTCTAGCCAGTGCGACACTCCCGCAGGGTTTTGGACTCGGTAGCAGCTTGCTTGGGCAGGAAGTGATTGGTATTCAAGGCACCACGGTCAGTCTCAGCGGTAATGCGAGCACTGCCATCAGCACGGCAACGGCCTCTGCTTTTACCGGCGGGCTGGAGGCGTTGTCGGGCACTATCGTCAACCTGACCAGCACGTCTGCCAACCGCCTGGGAGGTCGTGGGCTTTATATTGCCGGAGCGACGATCAACGACAGCGGTGCAGCAGCGGAGACCACCGGAAACGTGGCGTTTGGTCCCGGTGAAAGCGTGATCAACAATACCAGCGGTTCAACCTTGACTCTGGGCATCGCGCAACCCTCTCGGATTTTTGGGGCCACGGCCTTGTTCAAAGGTGGCTCGACCATCAATTTCGGCGCCACACCGACGTTCACTGGGCAAACCGGGGCCAATGGTGCCAACACCAAGGGGATTTTGCCTTGGGCGATTTTTGACACGGGTTCGGGCACGGGATCGACCTTTGCCACCACCGATACCGCCGGGACCACCGTGCGGGCGCTGGCTGGTGCGGAGGGGACCAACAGCCTGACGACCAATGTCAATGCCGTGTTGACCAGCAACCCGGCGGCGACCAACAGCGTGTCGGTGAACTCGCTGACTTTCAACGCGGGTTCCAGCGCGGTGAGCATCAATACGCCGAGTCTTTTGGCTCCGGGCGTCCAAACACTGACGCTCGGCAGCGGCGGCCTGCTTTCAAACGTCGCCGCCAGCAGCATCAGCGGCGGTGTGCTCACGTCGGGCGGCAATGTCCTCTATGTTTTCACCCCGGGTGCCAACGCCTCGGCCAACGTATTAACGCTCCCAGGCACGGTTACCTCTACCGGCGGCTTCGTGAAGGCGGGTGCTGGAACCGTCATTCTTAGCAGTGTCACTGGCGCGTATTCCGGGTTTAGCGCGAATTCCATCAGCGGTAGCAGCGGTGGCACCGGCCACAATGGTGCCTTCATGATCAACGAGGGGGTGGTGCAAATTGGTGCCGGCAATGCCCTGTCCAATATCAATACCACGCCTAACAATAACGATGGACCCTCCATCACTCTCACCGGGTCCGGCACGCTCGACCTCAATGGCAACACTCAGTTTGTCGGTGCGCTGATGAGTCAGGTATTTGACGCCAACCACGGGAATGTGGTCACGGGCGGCGGCGGCGGGACGATCACCTCGACCAATGGCTCTCAATCGGGCAATATCATTTCACTTTCCGGTAACCCCGGCGGCGGTGGTCCATTCTACTTTGGTGGCAGTATCACCGGGGCAAATGTGGGATTTGCCCGCTCGGGACAAGCCACAAACGGATGGGGGCAAATCATGGCCGGAGCGAATACCTACGGCGGCCCGACTTTGCTCAACGGAGGCGGTAACAACACGAGCCTCAGCTTGATTCTCAAGGACGGTGGCACCTTGTCCGGGACCTCGCAGATTGACATCAACTACGTCGGCTTGAGCCTCGACAACACCGGACTGTCAGACAACGCGAACCGCGTGAATAACTCCGCTGCCGTCAACCTGCGCGGTGGCTACTTCTTCTTACTCGGCCGTGCGCAAACGATCTCTACAGAAACCCTCGGTGCCGTCACCGCAGCCCAGGGCAATTCAACGATCACCGTCACTCCCACCAATACCGGCGTGAACGCCGCCGAACTCACGCTCACCAGCTTGGGCCGCAGCACCGGAGCCACGCTGAATGTCACCACGGGTAGCGGCACCCTCGGCCAGCTTGGTTTTGCCAATAATCCGCGGGTCTTCGTCACGGGAGCCCTCTCTGGCAATGTTGCGCCGATCGGTGCCGCTAACAACCAGATCATCCCCGGCGTTGTAGTTAGCAATGGCGATTTGGCCTCCTACAACCCCATCACCGGCATCGGGGCAGTTGGCCAGACGAACTTCCCCGCCTATGCTTCGGGAACTCTCAATGTGGCAGCCACGACCGCCAATTTCAACGGCAGCGGAACCGTCGCCAGTGGCGGACAAACGATCAACGCCCTCAAACCCAACGGCGCAATCACCTTCGCAAACAGCGGCGATGTCCTGACCCTGACCAGCGGCATGGTGGCCAGCGCCAACCAATCCTTCGGCACGGTGGCTGTGCCCGGTGGCCTGACCAGCTCCACCAGCGAGCTCATTCTGCACACCGCAGGCAACAACATGACCCTCAATTCAGTTGTTTCCGGCTCCAACAAGCTCGTCCTCGCCGGAGGCGGCACCTACACCCTGACGGCCAATAACCTCCAGACCGGGGGCGTCACCGTGAATGGTGGCACTTTGGCCCTAACAAACAGCGGCCTGACAACACCTCAGGTTGTTCCGATCCCCAATGCCAGCACGGCCTCAGACGGTTTGGTCCTTAACGCAGCTACCGCGACCCTGACAAACAGCCCCGGCCAGATCGGTTCCGCCAACATCGTCACCCTCAATAGCAGTTCGACCCTGAACCTTTTCGGCAATAATACCTTGGCGGGTCTTGTTTTGAATAACATCGGTTCTAACGGTGCCGGTAACCCGGTAGTCAACACAACGCCATCGGCCTTTGGTGCCACGACCAATTCCACCGGAATCACCCTGACCCTCACCGGTGGCATCACAGAGACTAGCAACCAGATCGGGGGCACCCCGGCGACGATCAACGGCCGCTTGAACCTGCCTTCCAGCGCTGTCCTCTCGGTTGGAGCGGCCACCTTTAACGGCATGCTCATGAATCCGCTGCAGGCCGACTTGATCGTCACCGGCCTGACCGGCGGCGGTGGAATCATCACCAAGACGGACACCGGCACGCTCCAGTTCAATCAGCAAACAACCCTCACCGGTTCCCTTGATGTCACCGGCGGCGGGCTCCAAATCGGTGCCGCTGGTGCCGGTGCCCGATTCGCGGATGTGACTCTGGAAAATGGCACACGCATCAATTTGAACAACTTTGCAGGCACCTTTGGCTCACTGGCCGCATCCGGCACCGGACTGGTGACCAACACCAGCACCACCGCTCAGACCTTGACGGTCGGATTCTCCAACGCCAGCACGACTTTCGCCGGGTCCTTCATCCGTTTCAACGACGCCACGGTCAATGAAATCAACGTGCAAAAGGTCGGCAGCGGCACCATGACCTTCACCGGTAACACCAGCACCGCCAGTGGCGTGCTGACCCTCAACAGCAGCGGCGGCGGCGGCGTGAGCTTCAAGGACAACGGAATCAATAATTTTGTCCAAAGCGCCATAGTTGTGAACTCAGGCAGCGCCCTCACCCTCGATGATACCGGTAGTGTTAGTCTAACGAACCGACTCACCAATGCGGGTGTCACCTTGGCAGGGGGGGCCTTCATTTCGAGCGCAGCTGTCGCGGGATCCACCGAGTCGACCACCGGCGCGCTGACCTTTAACTCGGGTGAGTCCGCCGTGGCCCTCAATCAGGGCGGCACGTCCAATGTGACGACCTTCGGCAGCCTTGCTGCGGGAACCGGCGGCACCGGGACGTTTTCCGGCACCAATCTGGGGACGGCGGCTAACAAGCTCGCCTTCACATCCGCGCCCAGTCTGACAAATCACATCCTGCCCCGCTACGCCGTGGGTGAGGACTTCGCCACTTACAACGAAAATGGACTCGGCACCGCCAATGCCAACGGGCTCCAAGCCATATCTTCCGGCGCCTACTCCATCCCGGTGGATATTAACACCGCAGTGACCGCCAACAACGTCAAGATCGACGCCACTGTGGCAGCGCGCAACCTGACCGCAGCGCGGACGATCAATTCGCTGAACATCACCGACAATAACGTGACGATAGGCACCAGCGGAGCTTTGCTGCCCACCGCAGGGCTCACCCTCAACAGCGGTGCCGTTATGGTCAACGGTACCGGTGAAACCATCAGCACCCCCGTCGTCGCCCTGAGTGCCGAAGGCATCTTCCGCATCAACGGTGCCGGCACCTTGAACCTCAATAGCCGCATCACCGGTAGCTCCGGCCTGACGAAAACCGGGACCGGCAGCATGAACCTGTCCAAGCCGCAGGAATACACGGGCACCACCACGATTAACCAAGGCACGCTGACGTTGGCCGGCGGCAAGAATACCTTGCTGGCCACGCTGCCAGCGGCGACAGTGAACGCAACTCCGGGATTGAGTAACCTCAGTGTCAATGGTGGCACACTCGACCTCAACGGCAATAGCCAGCTCGTGGGAACCATCACCAGTAGCAACACGCTTGCCGGTGGCGGCGGCACGATCACCAATTCCTCCGCCACAAGCGCCACCCTCACCAGCTTCAGTGGCGGCTCGAGTTTCGGCGGGAAAATCACCGGCAATTTGAATTTCACCCTTAACGGCAGCAACAGCACGGGGTACGTCACCAATGCGCTGACATTGACGGACCAGCAGAGTTACACGGGGGCCACGGTCATCCGCGACGGCAGGCTCGTTCTTCAGAACAATGCGGCTCTTTACAGCGGCGTGGGAGACCTCAGCAACGCTTCGGTGCAACTGAATTTCGGCTCGATCCTGTTTGATAATTCGGGTCTCAATCCGTCGGCAACCCCACCGACTCGCATTCCCTCAACCGTGCCCTTCACGCTCAGCAGCGGGGTGATCCAAGTCAATGCCGCGGCCAGTGCTGACAATTCCATCAACCTCGGCACCGTGACGGTGGATCGCGGCCTAAGCGTGATTTCCCAAACCACCGGTAACGCCAGTCCGACTGGCTTGACGCTCGCCAATGGCAGCGGTTCCACCAACTTCCTCACCATCAACAATCTTCAGAACAGCGCCAATGGCGGCGTCGTCAATCTGATGCAATATAGCAACGCCTTCGGGGCCTACACTGCCAATCTAACGCAGACGCTCGTGATCAATAATATCAACGGCGTGCCGTTGACTACCGGGACGATGCTGCCGACATGGGCGGCTCTCAGCGCCAGCAATAACAGCGGCAGCAACACCCAGGGCCTAGGGGATTTCGCCACCCTCAGCAGCACCGGCTTCGGGATTGTCGGCTACGGCGATACGGCCCTCGGCGGTGTCGGTTATGCCAGCAGCTTGGCCAGCGGCAACGTCGCAAGCGTTGCTGCCACCACCCTGGGTGCCGGTACCACCCTGGTCAAAGGCTTGAAGAGCAGCGCCACCATCACCATCGGTGCCAACAATATCCTCAATATCGAGGGCACCACCAGTGGCGGCACCATTTCCGCCGGCTTGATCGGTGGTACCGTCGGAACCACCAACGTGGGCACGCTCACCGCTGGTGGCTCGGCGTCCACCGGCACTGTGGATCTCTATGCGTACAACACGGCTGCCCTAAATTCGGTTATCGCCGACAATCCCAACGGCGCCAAGGTCCGCTTGATCCTCGCCAATATCAACAACTCCACCACCATCACTGGCAATAACACCTACACCGGTGGCACCATCCTCATGGATGGCAGAGAAGGCCAGTTTGGCGCTACGTTGGGTGGCACCGGGGTGATTATCCCTAACGGCGGCTTGACCATGTATTCCGACCTCAACGGCGGCTCAAAGGGCATCACCACCACAGCTGCCGGGCAGATCGGCTCCGGCAACGACGTGAACCTGGTGGGTGCCACTGTCTTTCTAACCATGGCTTCAGGGACGACCAACACGCTCAGCAGCATCAATTTCGACAACAATGGCAATGGCAACGGCGGCAATACCAACCCGTTTGTGAATACCGCCACCGAATTGATCCTGACCAAGACAACGGCTAACGGAAGCGCGATCACCTCCAGCAACAACAACATCAATGCCATCCCGAACATCCAGGGAACCAAACTGACTGTGCCGGATGGTGCCACCATCACCACCTCGGGCGAGGCTCCTATCGACTTGATCGTGGCGGCGCAACTCGCCACCAGTGGCACAAGCACGCCTTTGCATAAGAATGGCACCGGCTCACTGGTTCTCACCTTCGCCAATACCTTCGCTAACGGCTTCAACCTCGACGCCGGGTCGCTTATCTTCAGTGCCAGCAGTGCTGGTGGCGGCACTTCCGGCACCGCTCCGACCACCAGCCAGATCGGCACCGGCCCACTGACGCTCGGAGACGGCACCGCCATCATGGGCAGCGCCTCAGTATCCATCGGCAATGTGGTCAACGTCGCCAATGACGCCGGCTTCACCTTCGGGACCCTCGACGCCACCAATGCCCGGGCCACCGCAACAAACAACCTGACGCTAACCAACACGGTGACTTTGGGCAGCGGTGCCCACACGATTAACGTCAATGGCTTGAATATGACGGGTACCATCAGTGGCCAGTTGACAGGCGGTACCAACCTGACCAAGGCCGGCCCAGGCACGCTGGTGCTTAATAATGCAGCTAACAACTTTGGCGGCAGCGTGACGATCAGCGGCGGCACCCTCCAACAGAACGTGGCTGGCTCGATCCCGAGTAGCCAAATCATGACGGTGGCCACCGGTGCCGCCTTCAACATGAATGGCATCAGTCAATCGCTTGATAGCCTTAACGGTGCCGGTTCCGTGATCAACCCGGGTGCATCAGCCACCCTCACCATCAGTGGCACGAATGACGGTGCGTTCTCCGGAGCAATCGCGTCTAACACTCCAGCCAACCTGAGCTTGCTCAAGGATGGATCTAACACTCAGACCCTCTCCGGCAATAACCCGTACGGCGGCACCACCACCGTCAACAACGGCACGCTTCTCATCAACGGTGCCAATACCGGCAGCGGCATCGTCAGTGTGGCTGCTGGTGCCACCATCGGCGGCACAGGCACCATCGCCGGCGCTCTCAATGTGAGCGGTTCGGTTTCACCCGGTGGTGCCACGATCGGCACTCTGACGTCCGGGGCTGTGACATTTGCCAATAATTCGACCTATAACTATCAGGTCAATTCGGGGGTGGCTGCCAGTGCCGGTGCCGACCTGCATATTATCAACGGCGCATTGAGTCTGGGCAGTCAAGTCGCCCTTAATCTTGCCAATCTTGGCAGCGGCACCTTTGCCGGCGGTACCGTGTTCTCGCTGTTCAACTACGCAGCTGGGTTATTCAACGGCGGAATGCTTACCTATAACTCCGTGGCCCTCGCTGAAGACTCCACCTTTAACTTCGCCGGCAAAACCTGGACCATCGACTACGACGCCACCACCAAGGGGGCCAACGTGGCGGGTGCCCAATCCGGCAGTTACGTCAATATCAGCACTGCCGCTGCCCCCGACGCCTTCACCGCATGGATTCAAACCCCAGCCTTCGCCATCCCTGTCGATAAGCAAGGCCCCAGCGATGATCCGGACGGTGATGGTGCTAGCAACCTGGAGGAATTCGCCTTCGGCGGCAATCCAGCTGATTCCGCCAACAAGGGCTTCGTCTTCGGCATCCAGGCCGATAGCAATGACGCTGGCACGGCCAAGGAAATGATTCTAACTATTGCCGTGCGCAACGGTGTCACCTTCTCAACCCCTGGCAACCCAGCAGTCTCCGACGCCACCGTCGATGGTCTCAACTATGCCATCCAAGGCAGTACCGACCTGATCCATTGGACGGCCACAGTCACTCCTGTGCCGCTGATCAATCCCGGCCTGCCGACACTGCCAGCCGGTTACCAATACGTTAGCTTCAGCCTCAATGGTTCCGACGGGCTGCCCGGCAAGGGTTTCCTGCGCGCCCAGGTCGTCAGACCGTAGGCGGGCATCTAGCTAAAAGTACTGTCTCGCTTCGCTCTCCACGCGCACCCCATACCTGTGCGGCTCATGGGCCGCCACTGCATGGATCGCGGCGGGAACGGCCGAGTCTCAGAATTCTGTGTTCGACCTTAAAAGAGCCAAAGTTGCGAGTAAGCTCAATTCCTTGAGATTGCCCCCTGGCTAGGGGCCGAGCAAGAATATTAGTCGATTGTAGCTGCGAGACGGCGGAGTCAGACGATGGGGTCAGTCCTCGCATGGTGACATTTGCTGGATGTGTTACTGGTCCTCGCACAGCCGACGGTTCGGGAATTCGATTGGCTCGCCCCGCTATGTAAAACGAGGTCGAGCCCTGAGTTCTGTGTCGCAGAAAATGATAGAACTTTCCGATAATTTTCTTGACGTCTGGCCAGGTCATTTTGTTTTCCTTATTTCAGGTGGCCGCTGGTGTCGATTGACCGAGCGCGCCGGTTGACAGCTAAACCCGTTAGATAAACCCCATCATGAAATCCAGACCCGCGTTTCGTCTGATCCAGACAGGAACACCCGCCGCTTATTTACTTGCCACCGCTATTGCTGCCCTTTTGGCGGCCCCTTGGATCAGGGCGAGCGATTTTGCCTGGGATCCAGCCGACGACGCCAATGGCGGTACCAATATCTGGGATACTACGAGTCCATATTGGGACCCGGGTAACACGGCTCTGGCGTCGGACAGCGGCGTCCAATGGGCGAACGGCGCAGCTAACAATGCATTTTTCGCGGGCTCGGCAGGAACGATCACGCTTGGCACCAGCATCAGCGCTGGAGTTCTCGACTTCAGCACTGCGGGATACATCATCAACACTGGGACTAACACTCTTTCCCTGAACTCAGCCAGTGCGGGCAGCGCTGGCACCATCAATTTTGATAACAGCGGCACGCTCGCGCTACTCAACAGTGGCGACGGAACGGGCTCGTTGCAAAGCATCAATTTCCTGGAAAACGTCACTCTGGCCGCCAACTCAACCATCTCGGTGAATCGCAGCGGTAGCGTGGCTCTTAACAAGACGCTTCAGCTCGGTGAATTGACGCTCGGTGCCAATGCGTTGACCGTAAATAACAGCAACGGATTCGGCCTGGAGTTTGCTGGCGCAACGACGTTGACTGCGGCACCCACATTGAGTGTCGCTAACGTGGGTGCCTCGAATGTGGTCAGTGGCCTCACGTTGTCTGGTCCGGTGAGCGGCGGGTTCGGCCTCACCAAGTCAGGGGCTGGCACCCTCGTGCTGGCCAGTTCATCTAACACCTTCGGTAGCGGTGGTTCACTCATTGATGTTACCGGCGGCATCTTGCAGGCAGCGTCCAATGGTGCGCTTGGCGACGGCGCCAATGTCGTGCGTCTAAGCGCCAACAGCGCCACCCAAGGACTGCGATTGACGGGTGGGAGCATGGCCAACCCTGACGCCTACACGCTCACCGGACGCACAATCAACCTCAATGCTGCCTCTAGCGGCATTGATGTTACGGAGTTTACCACCGCGACGCTCGACACGGCCCTGGCCAGCAGTGCCGCCACTAATACCCTTCAGAAGAATGACAATGGCGTGCTTGCGTTCGCCAGTGGAGTGGATAACAGCTCCTTGACTGGGACTTGGACCATTAACGCCGGTGCCATACGGATCTCTAACAATCTGAATCTGAACTCAGGTGGCACCGCCTTGACGGTTGCCAGCCGTTCAGCTCTGCAGTTGACCGGTGGCGCCAACCTCAACCGAAGCGGTATTTTCACGCTTAACGGCGGCGGTTTGAGCAGTGCGGGAGCCTTGCAGAGTGTCGGTGGCAGTAACACGGTCTCGAGTTTGGTCACCTTGGGATCCGCCACCACCATCGGCGCGGACAGTGGTTCTAGTTTGAACATCTCAGGGGGAATAGCGCCTGCTGCGACGTCCTTGTCGGCGGCGCTGGCGAGTGGCACGGCATATACAACGCTGAGTGTTGCAGCGTTGCCGGTGGCTGTCGCCAGTGGGCAGGTCATCACGCTCAGCAATGGTGGAACGACCCAGAATGTCGTGGCAAGTGCGGCTGCAAGTGCCGGTGCCACCTCGATCACTGTTACTTCCTTCACGGCAAACGCAGCTTATGGGATAGGTGCTGCCACCACGCCCAATATCCCCCTGACCTTTGCAGGCGGCGGCACGATCAATATCAGCAGCAATCCGACGAGCAGTGCTCTATCCGCGATTACTCAAATCGGCGCCGGCACTCTGGCGATCACTGCCAACAGTGCCGCAATGGTTACCCCGATCACCCTCGATTTCGGCGGCACCCTCAGCCTGAGTGGCGCAGGTGTGTTGGGCGGCGGCGCTGGCACCACCTCTATCAATAGCAATAACGGCAATCAGTTCGGTCGGATCGACAACACCGTGCTTTCCAGTAGCGCTCTGTCGGCTGGATTCCAAGTCGGTAGCTTCGTCACAGGGCAGATGGTGATTGGAATGAGTGGAACCACTGCATATCTCAGCGGCTCGCCGAGCGGTACGGCGATCACTTCTGCCACAGTTGTCAATTATACAAGCGGTGTCCAGGCCTTGGGTGGAAGCTCCATCGTTCTCGACAACAGCGGCACGAACATCAACAACCGCCTTGGTGGCCGCGCTGTCGGCTTGGGCACCGGCGGAAGCTTGACTCTCACGTCTAGCGCTGCGGGGAATGTTTCTGAAACAGTCGGCGGTTTTGCGTTAGAGATGGGACAAAGCACCGTCACCCTGAATGCCGACCCGAGCTCCCAGACGAACTTTGTTGCGCCAGGTTTGAATCCCCGTGGAAACACTGAACCCACCGCCTTGATTCGTGGCACCAATTTGGGCTCGGCCGCAGGACCCGGTGTCGCCACATTCAAGTTCACCACTGCGCCGACGTTTGTTGGTATTACCACCGCGTCCGGCACGCCTACCACTCAGGGCATCCTTCCACAAGTCATCGTTGACACAAGCGCCACGGGGTATGGAACCAGTTTCGCCACCACCAGCGGCGCGGGTCAGGTATTGCGCCCGTTGGCCGCTGGCGAATTAACCAGCGCCAATGCCATGACTGCGGCGGCCAATGTGTTGGTGAGTGCGGCTAGCACAACTTCGGCCGCTTGGACGAGCGCTGGCAATGTGAACTTAGCCACCAACTCGCTCACGTTGAACAACGGCGGTGGGGTGAATATCGCTGCAGTCACCCCTCTGTTCGGAAAACAAGGGAATATTCTAACTATCACCAGCGGCGGTTTGCTGGCAACCAGCACGAATTCGATCAGCGGCGGCATTCTCCAGTGGGGCGGTGGCCAGCTAGACGTGTTCACGCCTGGCGCCAACGCGGGTGCCAGCACACTCACCATTTCCAGTAGGCTCACCAGCGCCGGACTCGTCAAGGCCGGCGGTGGCACGCTGGTCCTGAGCAACACAAGCCCGGCTTACCCGGGGTTGTCCGCTAACGCCATCGGTAATATCGGCAACCATGCCAGCAACGTCTATATCAACGAGGGAACGCTAAAACTCGGTGCTAACAACGCGATTTCACAAGGTGGTTCGGCGGCCGGCACGAACGATGGCAGTTCCCTCACCGTTTCCGGGACCGGCATTCTCGACCTCAATGGCCACACCCAATGGGTGGGTAAGTTGACCAATCAGTACTTCAACGACAACCTGAGTCCGGCTAATCCCTTGGTCCTGGCCGGAGGTACCATTACCAATACCTCCGCCAGCCCGGCTAGTTTGCTAATACAAACCGGCAACCCAGGTGGCGCGATGACTTTCTCATGGGGCGGGACCATCTCTGGAAATGTCGGATTCTCCTTCTATGGTAGCTCTAACAGACAAAATTTCCAAGGACCCGGCACATACACCGGTCCAACGCTAATTAGCGCCGCCAATCTTACGCTCAGGGACTTCGGCACAATGAGCGGCACCTCGACTCTCGAGATCAATTCCACCACGTTCACGGTGGATAATAACGGCGGCCTCGCCAACATCAACAATCGCTTGAACGGCTCAGGCGGACTCCTCCTGAATAACGGCAGTTTGGCCTATCAAGGCCGTGCTCAGACAGCCTCGGTGGATGGGGTTGGGGCGGCGACTCTCAACCAAGGTGTGTCCGTCATCACAGCCAGCGCAGGGGGGACCGGGGTGAATTCGGTGGACTTCTCCCTCGGCAGTCTGACAAGAACCAGTAACTCGGCTGCAACCGTCGAATTCATTGGAAACGGCACGCTCGGTGCCATCGGCAGCGGGCAGGGCCGAATTTCCATCACGGCAGCGCCTGCTTTAACTAATAATATTATCGGCCCTTGGGCACTCGCCAATGGTAACGCTTTTGCCACCTACATCCCCTACAGTTCAATTGGAGGTGTTAATGTCGGCGGCGTCGGCGGCCTGGGATCGGCCGGGTGTCCTGCCTTTGATAGCACAGCTAGCAGCTTCAGCGGTATCAATCAGCCGTCATGGAACGCATCTGCTGGTGCCGTTGCAATCTCCGGCTCGGTCACCCTCAATACCTTGGCCACCAATGGCTTGACGTTCGCCAATAATAGCGACGTCCTCAATCTGGCAGCAGGCGGCTTATTGCTTAACTCCGGGAGTAATACCGTTGGAACGGCTGTGGGCAATGGCAGCATCACTGCCGGCGGAACCGCTTCCAGCGGCGTCCAGGACCTTTACTTTTGGACAGGTACCAGCAATAATAATACGAACATTCTTCGCTCCACGATTATCGACAACGGCAATGGTGCCCAAACCCGCTTGGTGGTGACCACCCGCGGGGATGGCAATCGGCCATTAACGATGCTTAATGGAACTAACAGCTATACCGGTGGCACAGTCCTCAATACCAGTGTGAACCTTCAGGCCTCCTCCGGGGTGGTCATTCCCAATGACGCCACGGGGCTCACCGGCTTGGTTCTTAATAACTCGACTTTGGCAATGACCGTGAGTTCTGGTCAGATTGCCTCGGGCAATGTCGTGACGCTTAATGGCGGCTCGAACCTGTCCCTTTTCGGTAACAATACTTTGGCCGGACTCAGATACACGAACAACTACGGCTCGGTAGCTCCCACCGTAACCAGTGGCGGAACGCTGACTCTGACCGGTGGCATCACAAGCACTTCGGAGAGCGATGGCAACGGCGGGGCTGCTGTTGTTGGGCTGGTCAGCCTCCCTAGCGGCAGCACCTTATCGATCGGGGCCGCCACTTTCAATACATTGGTGATCAATCCTATTCAGGCGGACTTTGTGTTCAATGGAGTTACTGGTGCGGGATCGTTCACAAAATCCGGCAGCGGAGTCATGCAATTCAACGCCATCGGTGCCCTTAGCGGTACGCTCGATGTCACCAGCGGCGGCTTGCAAAGCGGTGGAACCAATGGCGGATCCCGACTGTTGGATGTGACCCTTGAAAACGGCACTTGGCTCAACCTCAATGGCAACACAGCCCTGTTCGGCTCGCTGGCAACCCCCGCATCGGGCACAGGATATGTGACTAACTCCGGCGCACTCAACACCCTTACCGTCGGCTCATCCAATGCCAGTTCAACCTTCGCAGGGGCGTTCCAGCGCTTCAGCGACAGCACAGTCAACCTGATCAACCTGACCAAGATCGGCACCGGAACCTTGACACTAACCGGTAACTCCAGCACGGCCAGCGGCACCCTTACTATCAATAGCAGCAGCGGCGGTGGCGTTACCTTCAGCGGCAACGGCGTGAATAATTTCGTTAGCGCCGCAGTCACGGTTAATTCTGATAGCACGCTGGTCCTCGACAACAGCGGCATCAGCATCAACAACCGCCTCGGGGGCGCTCTGGGCGCAGGAGGCACCGGTCTGACGCTCTCCGGTGGCACGCTTGTCTTCACGGCAAACAGCAGCGGTACGAGCGAGACCGTCGGAGCCACAGCTTTTAACAGCGGACAGTCTTTGGTTAGCATGACTCCGGGTTCCACCGGCACGACACTGCTTGCCGGGGCCGCACTCAGCAAGGCTGCGGGTGGCCAGGCTTTAGTCACTGACACCGCGTACGGCGGCATCGGCCTTAGCGCCACAAACTTGGTGACGTTCACGAGTGGCACACCAGCTCTGGCAACTGGTGGCAGCACGACCAACGCGGTTTTAGGGTGGATGCGGGTCAATGATGGTGTCGATCCCATCGGCTTCGCAGCGTATGGAGCTAACGGCATCAGAGCCCTCGCGGCAAATGAATATGCAGCAACGATCACGGCGGGAAACTCGGCCAACGTGGCCCTGACCACCGCCCCGGTCCTGGCGAATGCAACCTCCGTGAACAGCTTGACCTTGAACAGCGGCGGTGCAGTCAGTGGATCTAGCCAAACTTTGACCATTACCAGTGGTGGTCTCATCACAAACAACGGCAACACCGGCATCAGCACCGGATTCCTCGCCTTCGGTGGAACTGAAGCCAGCATCCACGCCGTGGCTGATACCAGCATCAGTGCCGTCATTACCGGTAGCAACGGCCTGGCCAAGGACGGTGCCGGAAATCTCACACTCGGTGCACGTAATCCATACACCGGCCAGACGACGATCAATCAAGGCAGCCTGACCCTTGCCGGCGGAAATAACACATTGGCGGCTAACAACGCCTTGGTGGTGAACAAAGGCGGCGCACTGGCCTTGGGCGCCAGCAACCAGTATGTCGCCAGCATCGTAACCCCCGGCACGGTTGAGAATTCCGGAGGCAGCATTGGCGGCAGCGGCGTTCTAACCACCAATGGCTCAAACGGCACCTTTGCTGGGTCGATTGGTGGCTCCGTGAATCTCGTCAAGGCAGGCTCGAATACCCTGACTCTGGTGAGCGGTAACCCAACAACTGGAGGCATCTCGGTGATCGGTGGCGGTCTAACACTTAAGGACGGTGGCACTTTGTCCGGCGTGACGGGAGTACCCGCGATCAAGGTCAACTATGCGACTCTCACCCTTGATAACACCAATTTTGGGAATAACAACGACCGGTTGAATGATGCCGCTCCGATCACCCTTAACGGCTCCACGTTCACCTATAACGGCGCCCCGTCCGTGGCATCCACCGAAACCATCGGTGCGCTCACACTTGCGTCGGGTCTATCCCGGTTGAATGTCAATCCCTATCTGGCGACCAATAATGTGAATGCGGGCGGGGCGGACTTGACGATCGGCAGTCTGAACCGGGTCGCCGGTTCTGCCGCCACCCTCTATTTTGCACCGAGCAACAACGGGGCCACCAGTCTGGGCACAGCCGGCCTAGCCAGTGCCCGCGTCAATTTCACCACCGCGCCGGCGTTGACCAATAACATCATCGGGCCTTGGGCGATTACCATGATCGCAGGCAACCAGAACGGCTTGCAGGACTTCGCGAGCTACATTCCCTATGCCACCGTCAATGGCGTCACCACCGGCGGCGTGGGCAATTTGGGATCAACGGGATATTCGGCCTACGACAGCACGGTTGCCTTGAGCAATGTGAACCAGCCCAATTGGAACGTGAAGAGTAATGGTACAATCACAGGTTCCAATACCATCTATTCCCTCAATGATAACCAGCCAGTCTTCAGCACGCCCACTGACATGGTCAATTTGGTTTCCGGCGGCTGGATCCTGGGTGGAAACAGCCAACCCATTGGTACCGCATTGGATAGCGGGCGCATCACAGCTGGCGGAACTAACACCACCGGCATCAATGACTTGTACCTCTATAACTATGCCAATGGCCGCACCTTTAATTCCAGGGTCGTTGATAACCCTAGCGGCGGCTCGGTGAGGCTGGTCCTCGTAGCCGGCGACGGCAATGTTATCACCATGCTCAATAACCTCAATAGTTATACTGGCGGCACCGTCCTGAATCAGTGCCTGGTGACGCTCGCTGCCACCTCCGCCGGCTCGAATACCAACGGGGTGAACGTCATCCCCGCAGGTGGTTTGACTATCAACAATACAACCATCACGGAAACGGTCGCCGCAGGGCAAATCAACCCGACCAATGTCGTGACGCTCAACGGTGGCTCAGGTCTGACGCTGTTCGGTAATGATACCTTGGCAGGGCTCGTCTTCAATAGCAATGGTGGAACGAACACTCCAACGGTTAGTATTGCCGCGAACACGACGCTTACCTTGAGCGGAGACATTTCCGCGGTGCCGAATAACGTGGTCGTCACTCCCATCATCAAGCCCGTGAGCGGCACCGCCAACTTGGATCTCAATAACTCGACCGCGCATAACATCACGGTCGCAGCCCTGTCGCAGGCGACCACGACGATGGCACCCGGTTTCAACTTACCGGGATTAGACATCACTGCGGTGATCCAGAGCGCTACGCCAGCCAACGGCGGCTTTACCAAGCTCGGCGATGGCGTGCTCGAATTGAATGCCGTCAACACGTTCAATGGCGGCCTGGTGATTAATGCCGGTGCCGTGCAAGCGGACCAGACGCAGGCCATCGGCGGCACGACAAACACCGTGACGCTCAACGGTGCTACCGCCGCTTTGTGGATGAACACCGGCACCGTGGCTTCCGCGACTAATTCTCTGCTGGTTGGCTCCAGTGGTGGTCAGTTGGCCGCCGTCGGCGGCGATCGTACCTTGGCAGCGCCGGTAACGCTCAACGGCCCGCTCAACGTCAGCCTGTCCGACCCCACCGCCAATAATGTTGACCGCGCCGTGACGATCAGCCAAGCGATCACCGGTGGCGGATCTCTCACGGTCACCGGCAATATTGGCAACACGACGAAGAACTTGATACTAACTAACTCAGGCAACATTTACGGCGGCGGCTTGACCATCAACTCCGGCGGCCGGGTGCAACCCAGCGGTTCAGGTATCATCGGAAATAATAGCGGCAACTTGACCATCAACACGGGCGGCGTCCTAGATCTCAACGGTACTAGCCAGGTAGTTGGTAACTTCACCGGCAGCGGCGGATCTCTCACCAGTAGTGCGGCGGGGACCCCGATGCTCACGATCGGCACCGGTGACGCCGGCGGCGGAAACTTCGCAGGTGCCATCTCTAACGGTAGCGCGACCGTCTCCCTGACCAAGGTGGGCGCTGGCCAGATCACCCTCTCCGGCAATAACCCGTACGGCGGCACCACCACCGTCAACAACGGCACACTTCTCATCAACGGTGCCAATACCGGCAGCGGCATCGTCAGCGTGGCTGCTGGTGCCACCATCGGCGGCACAGGCACCATCGCCGGCACTCTCAATGTGAGCGGTTCGGTTTCACCCGGTGGTGCCACGATCGGCACTCTGACGTCCGGGGCTGTGACATTTGCCAATAATTCGACCTATAACTATCAGGTCAATTCGGGGGTGGCTGCCAGTGCCGGTGCCGACCTGCATATTATCAACGGCGCATTGAGTCTGGGCAGTCAAGTCGCCCTTAATCTTGCCAATCTTGGCAGCGGCACCTTTGCCGGCGGTACCGTGTTCTCGCTGTTCAACTACGCAGCTGGGTTATTCAACGGCGGAATGCTTACCTATAACTCCGTGGCCCTCGCTGAAGACTCCACCTTTAACTTCGCCGGCAAAACCTGGACCATCGACTACGACGCCACCACCAAGGGGGCCAACGTGGCGGGTGCCCAATCCGGCAGTTACGTCAATATCAGCACTGCCGCTGCCCCCGACGCCTTCACCGCATGGATTCAAACCCCAGCCTTCGCCATCCCTGTCGATAAGCAAGGCCCCAGCGATGATCCGGACGGTGATGGTGCTAGCAACCTGGAGGAATTCGCCTTCGGCGGCAATCCAGCTGATTCCGCCAACAAGGGCTTCGTCTTCGGCATCCAGGCCGATAGCAATGACGCTGGCACGGCCAAGGAAATGATTCTAACTATTGCCGTGCGCAACGGTGTCACCTTCTCAACCCCTGGCAACCCAGCAGTCTCCGACGCCACCGTCGATGGTCTCAACTATGCCATCCAAGGCAGTACCGACCTGATCCATTGGACGGCCACAGTCACTCCTGTGCCGCTGATCAATCCCGGCCTGCCGACACTGCCAGCCGGTTACCAATACGTTAGCTTCAGCCTCAATGGCTCCGACGGGCTGCCCGGCAAGGGTTTCCTGCGCGCCCAGGTTGTCAGACCGTAGGCTGGCATGAGTTGCACAGGCATGGAGTGCGGCGGGTACTGCGAATGCATATAGGAGGCATCGCCCTGTCCCTGCAGGTTGGACATCGGAAAGGTCTGGATCTCATCACCCTATTGCCAAAACTTCCACGATCACCGTTGACACAACTGGATCGGGAACTCGAACGTAGCGGGTAGCCTCGCTAGAATTCCTGTCGCATTGCGAGTTCTGCGCTTGGCAGGGGCCATGAGATGGCTAATTCTAGCGCGAGCCCAGCCTGCGTAAATCCCACATCGGTTGCCGCCCGTCGCCACTCGTCATTTTACCTATATGCCCGCCATTCCTTCCACCGTTATCGGTACCCCGCTGAGCGCCTGCGCCACTCGTGTAATGTTGTTAGGCAGCGGCGAGTTGGGCAAGGAGGTCATCATTGCCCTGCAACGCTTGGGCATAGAAACTATTGCCGTGGACCGCTACCCCGATGCCCCCGGCCACCAAGTTGCTCATCGCTCCCACGTCATCAACATGGCCGATGGCGCAGCCCTGCGCGCCCTCATCGAGGAGGAGCGCCCGGATGTGATTGTGCCGGAGATTGAGGCGATTGCCACCGGGATGCTTGAGGAAATCGAGCGCGAAGGCATGGCGCGGGTCATTCCCACGGCGCGGGCGACCTGTCTGACAATGAACCGGGAGGGGATCCGCCGACTTGCCGCAGAGACTCTCGGCCTGCCGACTTCTCCCTATCAATTTGCCATTAGTCTCGATCAGATGCGCGCCGCCATCGATGATATTGGCTATCCATGCATCATCAAACCAGTGATGTCCTCGTCGGGCAAAGGTCAGTCAAAGGTCGATGGACCTGCGCAGGTGGAGGCCGCCTGGTACTATGCTGCGAGCGGTGGGCGGGTCAATCAGGGCCGCGTGATCGTCGAGGGGGTGGTCGCCTTCGACTACGAAATCACCTTGCTCACAGTGCGGGCATTGGCAGAGGACGGCAGTTGCGAAACTCATTTTTGTGAGCCCATCGGCCATGTGCAGGTTCACGGTGACTATGTGGAAAGCTGGCAACCGCAGGTGATGTCGGCGCTGGCCTTGGCGAGGGCTCGCGACATCGCTGGCAAGGTGACCGGAGACTTGGGTGGCCTGGGGTTGTTTGGCGTGGAATTGTTCGTCAAAGGCGATGACGTGTGGTTCAGCGAAGTAAGCCCCCGCCCACATGACACCGGCATGGTGACGATGTGTTCGCAGGTCCAAAACGAATTTGAATTGCATGCCCGGGCAATCCTTGGCTTGCCCGTGGATACCTCGTTGCGCAGCCCCGGTGCCTCCGCCGTCATCTATGGCCAACTCACGGATTCGGGGATCGCCTTTGCCGGGGTGAGCGAGGCACTGCGCGTCCCTAACAGCGACTTGCGGCTTTTCGGCAAACCGGAATCCTTCGCCCGCCGTCGCATGGGTGTGGCGCTGGCCACCGGCACCAATACCTCAGAAGCCCGCACCCGGGCGAAACTCGCCGCGAGCCGGGTGAGGCCCGTCAAGCCCTGAGGCGCAACTCCCTGCGCATCTACTTGCCGTCGTTGCTGCCCTTGCACAGCAGGGCCGGCACCAGCATTGCCAGTCCGAACACGATGAGCACAGCACCCCAAACGAGGTTGATGTTGATGCCCAGGGATCTGACATACATGGCCGTGTTGCTGTTGGTCAGCAACCCTTGGCCAACCAGAATGATGCCGAGAAGCAGGAAGAAGTAGCCGATTGGTTTGCGAAGATCGAGTCCCATGAGAGTGATATGTTAGAGGTGGATGACGCGAGGGGGTTACCAGAAGATGATATTCAAAATCACGCAACCGACCAGCAGGAGGATGCCAATGACCGAGGGACGCAGGAACCAGGAGTCCTCGTGGTCCACAATCTTCGGCGTGAGCGAATAGACAAGACCGGTGAGTTCCTCGTCGGTCTTGGTGCGGGCGGTGGCCAGCGAGACACCGAGGGTGATCACAAAACAGGCAATAAACGCAAAACTGGCCAGCCAGAAGTTTTGGGCCATGTCGCTGCCGAAGGACAGGCTCCCGGGCACATCAGCGAGTTTCTTGCCCGTCCAATCCCAGAGGTAGCCGCCTTTGATGCCCAGGGCGTTGCCCGAGGAGGTGGAGAGTGAGTGGAACAGGGCGGAAGTGCCAATGCCACCGAGCAGGCCGAAGAAGGCCCCGTGGCTGGTGGTGCGCTTCCAGAACATGCCTAGCAGGAATGTGGCAAACAGCGGGGCGTTGACGAAGCCGAACACCAACTGGATGATGTCCATGGCATTGGACCAACGGCTCACCAGATAGGCGCAGGCGATGCTCAGCAAGATGCCCACCACGGTGATTGCGCGGCCCATCCAAGCGTAGTGCTCGTCGCTCTTGTTCTTGGCGATGTATGCCTGATAGAGGTCGTACGTCCACACCGTGTTGAAGGCGGTGACGTTGCCAGCCATGCCGGACATGAAGGATGCCAGCAATCCGGTCAGGGCCAAGCCGAGCAAGCCGGGCGGGCAGTATTTTTTCACCAAGGAAAGAATGACGCCGTCGTAGTCATTTTCGACCACAGCTTCTTGG